>CAZDYS010000438.1:0-3891 GCA_964509445.1 uncultured Planctomycetaceae bacterium | reverse complement strand
CAGATGGCGATTTCGCGCGGCGGCAGGCATCCGCGAGACACGACCGCCGACCTCAGAGTCCTTCCGCGTCGCTCGCGTCTCGCTCGGTGCGTTCGACGAGCGTCTGGAGTAGGAGAGTGGTCGTCGAGCGGAAGACCTCGAACGACCTCGCGGCATCCGAGTCGGGGGGAGGCATCGGTGCGGACGTCGATCGGACACGCCAGAGGACGTCCTCCAGCAGGTCGCGCCCTTCCTCCGGATTCGCCTCGAGGAGCCGGGTCCAGTCGTCTTCGAGGAGCGGGTTGAACGAGCTGAAGTCAGGAGCGGGGCTCCGTCGTTCTCCGTCGTGGCAGGACGAACAGAGCCTGTCGTGAGGGATGTGATCTCCCTGGCCGGGGGAGCTGAAGGACGCTCTCGGCTCGTATTCCGGGTCGGACTTGCGGAACGTCCTTTGGAGAATCTCGTCGGTGACGTAGTCGACCCACGGAACCTCGTTGAACAGGAACGCTCCGGAGTGTGTCGGACGATGCTGGTCGGGCAGTGCGTGCTCGCCCTTCGCCCTCGCCGCGGCGTCGTAGGTTCGAATGGCCTGGACATGATCCTGCGTCGGGATCACGTCGAGCAACGAGCCGGCGGTGTTGACCTTCCCCGCGACCAGGTTGAAGTTCACGAGGTACGGGCTCTTCAGAGTCGCCAGAGACTTGTAGTGGAACGGGTAGTCGTGGATCCGATGCGTCTCTCCCTCGTTGGCGATCCTGGCGGCATCGGCCTGATTGGGGAGAGTCTGTAGCCAGTCCGCCGCGACGACCAGGGAGTGAGCATCGAAGATGGCCTGGTTGAAGTCGAACGCTTGCATGGCGTCCGCATCCACGAAGGGGAACCCCCGGAAGGTCGCGGTGGAGGCGGACTCGTCGGAGGCGAGCAGGTTGTCGATGTAGCTCTCCATGGCCGGAGGCGTTTGCCGCCGGGCCTGCTCATCGCGGTCGAGCATGGTCAGGAGCTTCCGATTCAGCTGCTCGAAGCCCGGTCGATCCTGCTCGGCGTGAAGGTCGATGAAGGCCGCCAGGACAGATCGATTCAGCACCGTGTTGTCCCAGGATGCCTCCGGGAAGATCGGGGAGCGGGTCCGGTGACAGGCCAGGCAGGTGGGTTCGTTGGCGAACGACACCCTTCGCGTTCCCTCCCGGGTCTCGATCGTCCCGAAGTCGAAGGCGAGCCGTTCGGTGTTCCAGGAGATGAACTCCACGTTCGCCTCCTCTCCCGGTATGCCAACGAAGAGTCGACCGCGCTCCGGACTGCCCTCCGGCGCGGTCAAGACGATGCGCGGGCTCTCCAGGGACGTGAACTGTGGAGCCATGGAGAAGGGGATCAGCAGCCCACTGATGCTGCCGGTCCCCCCATCCAGGAGCTCGATCCACTCCGGAATCGTGCTCGGGATCTGGCGGTTCCACTGAAGGAGCTGCGTATCCGCCGACTCGCTCAGGAGAAGTCGCCCCAGGGTCGAGCTCCGGATGCGCTTCTCCCAGGACGGATCCGGCGCGCGATCGACGGGTGGAGGAGTCTCTCGACTCCCTGGCGCCCTCGGTAGGTCGGGCTCCCCGTCGACGGCAGGGTCCGTCGAACTCGCGCGTGCTGCCGCCAGCCAGGCCATGAGGAACAGAGCCAGGGCCGTGCAGCGGAGGATCCTCATCACCCTTCGGCGGCTTTGCTCTGCTCCGAGCGGATGTCCGCGTAGAGAGCGCTGGCCGCTCCGAGGACGCCCGAGGCCTGATTCTGTTCCATCTGGTCGATGATCTGGCCCCGGAACCTCGAATCCACGAGGACGGTCACCGGTTGACCGGGGCCCTCCTCCAGCTCTTCCTGCCGTCCTTCCTTGGCGAGCCGGTGGAACGATCTCTGGAAGTGACCGTCGATGTCTGCCACGACCTTCATTCCCTCGGGCACCCTCGCGCGCACGGAGTCCATGAACGTCTCCGTGGGTGTGCTCTGGTCCTTCGGCGAGATGACCATGATGTACGCCACGTTCGGGTTCAGGGTTTCACTCGCCTGGATGCCGTGGAAGACCTTCGCGCCCTTGCCCAGGCACCCCCCGCAGACGTGCCCGGTCAGAGACACGTCGACCACCTGCAGGACGGCGAGATCTTTCCCCGTTCCCTCGAGGAGGGAGCCGAGCTCCACGACCGGGTAGGAGTTGCTGCCCTCGTCCGCGCCGGGAACGCGTTCCCGGAGGGTGACCTTCTTCTTCGGAGAGCCCTGCTCGAGGCTCACCGGAAAGGCCTGCCGGATGTCGAGGGTGGCGAAGTTCGGGAGCGTCGGACCGGCCTCCGTCCACGGCTTGGCGTGGTCCTCCGCTCGCTCCGGAGAGGCGCACGAGCTGAAGGCAAGGGCGAGGGAAAGCAGGCCTAACGACAGGGCTCGATCGATCACTGGAAGAACCTCCCTTGGGGGTCGAGGTCGCCGCCGATGCGAGATTGCATGGAGGCGACTCCCTACTCTGGAGTCTGGGCGGCCAGAACGAACGCGGCGCAGGAACGCACTCGCGCCGCGCGTGCGTTCGATCGCCGGGTCGGGGACCGCCCGTCCTAGCGACTCATGCCGCCCCGCCTCGGCGAGTTCCCACCAGCACGAACAATCGTCCACGTGCGGGGTCCGCCCCCCCCCCTCCGCTGCTCTCCGTCCCCTCCACATCGAGCGCTCCGCCCGTCGACCGGTCTCTGGGCTTCGCCTCGTTTCCTGGTCCGCCCGCGTTCCTCGGCTTGCGGTCCTCACGCCGTTCCGAAGCGGATGTCCCTGCTGGGGCTCCACGAACTCGCCGAAACCCCTCGACCTGCTACTCCGCGGACGCGTCGAGAGCGAGCAGCGCGAGACCCGTCGCCGTCACGCGCCCGATCAACGGGTTGTCGAGGAACGAGCCGTCCGCGTAGCGCGCATCGAGCAGCACCTCGAGCAACTCGGCGCGCCGCCGTCGGCGCTCGCCGCGCGGCAGGTGCTCCAGGCTCTCCGCCGCCCCGAGATAGTTGTAGAGCGGGTAGTGCGACCCGAGCCCGCCCGGACCGCAGTGCATCAGGAGTTTGCCCGCCTCGGCCGCCTGCAGCGCGCGGTGCTCGCTGAAGAGGGCGAACGCGGGCGAGAGGTCGGCGGCGGGCGTGGCGCCGGCACTCACGAGGGCCAGCGTGCAGATCGGCGCGCGACCGGCCGCGCCCACCGCGGGCCCGGGCCGTGCTCCGCCCGTGAGCCAGTACTCGAACGTGCCGTCGTCGTTGCGCGCCGCCTCGAGCTGGCGCACGCCGCCGGCGATCAGGGTCTCGGGGATCTCGAAACCCGCCTCCTGCGCCTCGGTGAGCGCGAGCAGCGCGCCGGCCGTCGTGAAGCTCATCGAGGGCGTCGGCGGCGCGTTCGTGTTCGCGAGGTCGCCGGTGACGTAGTAGCCCCAGCCGCCGTCGTCCTTCTGCAGTCGCGTCATCCCGGCGAGCGCGTGCTCGAACAGCACGTCGGTCCGAGACGGGTCGACGAAGCCGTCGCGTGCGAGCGCGGCGCAGAGCCGCAGCTCGAGCGGGTGGCTCCAGCGATATCTTTCGCGTCAAAATTGCGCCGCCGAACCCCGTTGGGGTCGTAGTCAAAGGCCAGGTGATCAATGCCAAAACGGGCGAGCCCATCGATGCCAAAGTGCTTTCGGGAATTACAGATTCCAAACATCAAAATGTCTACTTTGCCGACGACGGCTCTTACCGTATGACCATCCGCAAGGGAGCCGAGTATACGCTCATCGCCGACAAGCCCGGCTTCACCGCCGAACCCAAAACCATTGCTTTCGAAAAATCTTATGTTTACTACAAAGAATATAAGGTTGACCTAATGGTTAATCCTATTGAAGAGGGCTCTAAAATCAAGCTCGATCCCATATTCTTCGAG
>CAZDYS010000437.1:0-3896 GCA_964509445.1 uncultured Planctomycetaceae bacterium | reverse complement strand
CGCGTCCTCTCCGACCAAGCGCAAGCTAAAGGCGCGCCGCCTTTGAGTTGATGTGTTCCCGCGCGCGCCATGAAGCGTCCGATAGTGAAAGACAACCGCATCGCCCGGCTCCATTTCCTACTCGACAACCTTCATATCCTCAGCGTCCGGATCCGGGCCCGGGGCGGGCTCGTCGGAGGCGGAGGTCGCGGGGGGCTCCGACGCAGGCTCGCGGCCGCGTCGCTTCCAGGGGGCGGGTGCCGGCTCCTCGCCGCCGCCCGGTCCCTGCGTTCCCCCCGGTTCGGTCATGACCTAGAGCGCGCGCACCGCCTCGAGGACGGTCTCGACGGGCGGGCGATCCTCGACGTCGGTGCCCACGTAGGAGTAGCGGATGCGGCCGTTGCGATCGAGCACGAAGGTGGAGGGGATCGCGAACTCGGAGGTGATCCCCATGCGCTCCACGAGCTCCATGTTGCGGTCGTAGAGCACGCCGATCGGCGGCTCTCCGTCACGCTTCGTGAACTTCTTGAAGCTGTCCATGAACGCGTCGAGGCGATAGCGCCCGCCCGGGTACACGACGAAGACCTCGCAGTCCTCCTTGGCGAACTCCTCCGCGTAGTCGCAGATCGCCTCGGTCTGCGTCACGCAGTACACGCACACGTCGCGCGACATGCCGCGCAGGACGACGACGGCGACCTTCTTCTTGCCGCGGAAGTCGTCGACGTCGACCACCTCTCCCTGGGCGCGGAAGAACCGCGTCCAGGGCAGCTCGGTCCCGAGGAACTTGGGCGACAGGCGCGGGTCCCCGCCGCCGCCGTCGCTCGCGCGCGTCACGGAACGGCGACCGTAGCCGCTGCCGGCCGGAGCGCGCATGCTGCGCGCGCCGTCGCTGTAGCGCGCGACGAGGTAGTCGAGCGACTTCTCCTCGCGCAGCGTCCACGGCTGCGGCCGCACCGGGGCCTCCAGGACGTCCTCGGTCTGCGCGACGAGCTCGCTCGACGGCGCCGGGACGTTCGGGTCCGGGGCGAGGTTCAGCTTCTCCTCGACCGGCGAGCGCACCTCGGCCACCCAGGACTCGAGCAGCGCCTCCGGCGCACCGGCGGCGTTCTTCGACCACTGCCCGGAGAAGGCTCCGGAGGTGGAGAGCGAGGTCGCGGAGACGGCCTCGCGCACGCCGTCGCGCCACACGTGCCACTCGCCGACCGGGTGGTCGCCCTGCATGAGGCCGCGCGCGAGGAGCGCGCCGTTCGCCGCCCAGGCGGTCAGCCGTCCCTGCAGCACGCCGCCGGAGAAGTCGACCGTCAGGCGCCGCCGCCCGTTCGGGTGGTTCGTGACCCAGCGGCCTTCGGCGAGGCCGTCGACGACGAAGCCCTCCCGGCGCGGAATGCTGCCGTCCCAGGTCTCGAACGCGATCTCGACGCCGTCGGGAAGCGGGAAGCGGCGCTCCGACAGCTCGCCCGTCGGCGTGTAGAACTGCCAGGGACCCACGCGCTCCCCCTGCCAGCGGTATCCCTCGGCCATCGGCGCGCCGTCCGGGTGGAAGTAGCGCCAGCGCAGGACCGGCTCGCCCTGGGAGAAGTCTCCCTCCTGATCGACCGTCCCCACGGAGCTCCAGAAGGTCCACAGGTCCTCCTCGAGCCCACCGTCGAACATGCCGACCGCGTGCCGGTTGCCGTTCTCGTGGCCGAAGTAGCTCGGGCCGTCGAACCGCTGCGCGTCGAACTCCCCCTCCCACTCGACGTTCCCGTTCTCGTACCAGTAGGTCCACGGACCGACCTGCTTGTCGGCCTCGTAGTGCCCCTCGGCCTTCTTCTCGCCGGAGGGCACGTAGTAGTAGGTCCACTTGCCCTCCTGCAGACCGTTGCGCTTCAGCCCCGTCTTCGACGGGTGCTTGAAGAGGTCCAGAGCGAGGTTCTCGACGACCTGGCAACCGGAGCAGACCAGGGTGAGGGCGAGCAGGGTGCGAACGGGAGCTTGGAGCGACATCGGTACCGGAGCGTTCGGGGTGTCTCGGGAACTCCCGCGCAGCCTAGCAAAGAGGCCCCGACGATCCTCGGACCGCCGGTGGATCAGCCCTTCTCGGCCCGATCGTCGGCGCGGCTGAGCTCCACGAGCCAGAAGGCCGCCTCGAAGAAGACCGGGATGAACGCCAGGAAGGCGCCCTCGCGCAGGAAGCTCAGGAGCCACTCGTCGTTCTTCCAGATCTGGGTCAGGAAGAAGCGCTGGTCGTCGGACTCGAAGAGCCGCCCCAGCGCGAACACCAGCAGCAGCACGAACACCGCCCCCGGCATGAAGTCGGCGTAGTCCTGGGCATAGGGGTAGCGCAGGTAGGCCATCACCCGCGCCGAGAACGGGATCGCGAGCCCCAGCATCGGCAGCCAGTAGAGCGAGCTCTCCGTGACCTCGAGGTTCACGCCGGCACTCCAGGAGACGAAGAACAGCGCCTCGCTGAAGAGCACCACGTAGATCCAGCTCATCAGGTAGATGAAGCAGAACGAGAGCAGGAGGCTCGGCACGTGGCGCGGGATGACCGTGTCCGGCGTGTCCTGGTCCTCCAGCGTGAAGAGCTTCGACAGGAAGCTGCGGACGCGTCGCTGGCGCAGGTCCTCGAGCGCGTACTGCTCGATCATCCGGAACGAGTACACGTTCGCGATGACCTGCGTGTAGAGCTTCGTGAGCGAGAACACGAGCACGATGCCGAGGCCGACGACGATCGTCAGCGCGGCCCCCATCACGAAGTCGTCGCTGATCGTGTCGAGGAGCTGGAAGAACGCCGTCCAGGGCGACTGCTCCTTGATCAGCAGGTTGTAGAAGAAGGTCCAGGAGAGGACCAACGCGACGATCGCGACGCGCTTCTTGTTGCGCGCCTGGCGCTCGAGGAGCTTGGGATCGTCGGCGCTCACGCTAGAGCACCTCCCCGAAGTTCTCGTCGAGGTTCAGGAGGAACGAGACCAGGATCGGGCTGGCGACCAGGAGCCACAGGAGCTTGCTCTGGGCCCAGATGAAGTGCCCCTCGAGCGGTCGGATCGGGAAGCAGTAGACGAACGCGTAGACGAGGAACATCGACCCGAGGAACGAGAGCGCCTCGAGGTCCTGCCCCGCGCCGAGCCAGGTCGCGAGCATCGAGAGCACCCACATCCCCAGCACCGAGAGGATCGCGAGCCGACTCTTTCCCCGGTCGTCGCCGTCGTACTCCACGTCCGTGGTGAGCGGCAGGAAGGAGCCGGCCCCGGTGAAGTAGGCCTGCAGGAGCAGTCCGTCGAACTCCGTCTGGTAGGTCACCCGCACGCCGCAGAGGCGGCCGAGGATCGTGTGCAGGAACGCGTAGGCGAGCAGCGGCGCCCCGGCCAGGAGGACGACCTCGAGCATCGAGAGGTTGCCCATCAACGGGTCGCGCACCGACGCGGGTACCACGTGGAGGATCCCGTAGAACGAACCGCACAGCGCGAGGAACCCGAGCGTCAGCGACGCGAACTGCACCAGCGGGCTCTGCGGTTTCGGACCGTCGTCGGGTTCGTCCGCCTCGTCCGCGGCGTGCACCACGGAGCTGAACAGGATGCGCCCGGCGAACTTCACGAAGCGCCGCGTCGCCGCGCGCGCGCTCGTGCGACCGAACGCGCCGATCGTCGTGCGCAGCATGTTCGACGAGGCGCCCCGCAGCAGGCGTCGGGCCGTGGCCCGCAGGATGACCGCGATGCCGACGGTCACCTCTTCGCCACCGGTCACTCCTCGCTCGACGACGGTGCTGAAGACGTTGATCGCGAACAGCGGCACGAACATCGTCAGGAGCACGCAAGTGGCGACGAGCAGCGAGCTCGGCCGGAGGATCGAAGACGTTTGCATCGATGCAGGGGGTCGGCCTGCGCCCGATCCTAGCGGAAGCACACCGACCGAGGCCAGCGCCCGCGGTCGAGCCT
>CAZDYS010000436.1:0-3898 GCA_964509445.1 uncultured Planctomycetaceae bacterium | reverse complement strand
ACGCGCCGGAGGACGCCGCGCTGCGCCGCATGCTCGCGGCCTGCGGCGGCTGAGGACTCTGCCTGTTCAGGAGGTCAATTCCACTCCGGGACCTGGCGAGCGCTCTCCAGCGCACCGCTCACGTCCGCCGCGCCCAGGGAGAAGGTCCGCCGGTCGATTCGATCGACTTGAGTTGCAGCCAGCCTCGTCTCGAGAGCTTCGAGCTGTTCGATGCAGCTGCGGCCGGCCGCGCGGAACTCCCTCTTCAGCATCGTGGGGGCTCGTTCGTCCGCAATTCGAACGACGAGTCGCGAGAGCCCTTGCGCCCAGCGGAGGCCCTTGAGGTACTCGGTCTCGTTCTTCCAGACTCGATTGCCGGAGAACGAGTCCGCGACGGTCTCGAGAGCACTCGCGCTCAGGACCGCGCATGCAACCAGACCCGGACGCGTTTCCTCACGCGTGTCGACCTCCGCGGGGAGCAGAGTGCTCCGCAGAATCAGTCCCTTCTTGCCGAACACGCGGTTCTCGCTGAAGCGCTTGTTCTTGCCCGCGGAGCGAAAGAGCTCACCACGTAGCCCTCGCAGTTGGGTTTGCGCGGGCGTCGCGTAGGTCAGAGCGAAGACCGTCTCCTGAGGCAGGTTGTTCGGGTCGCGGAGATAGTCCGCGAACTCGTCGACGATTCCGAGGGCTGCTCCAACGGAGTGCATCCGTGCCTCCAGGAACAAGGAGCTGTCGAGCCCTCCCCGCCGGAAAGCCTGCCGGAGTTCCGCGAACTGCTCAGCGTCGATCGCGCCGGAATCGGCAGTCGCCAGGACCGAGGCGGCAACGACCCCCATGCTGGAGGCGAGCGGGACGCGCTCGGCGATCGAGAGGCGGTTCTTCGCGAGAAGGTCGCCCTTGTTGTCCCCGAGGTAGATCAAGGAGCGCTCGCCGAGCCAAAGGCAGGCCGCGTCGTACTGCTCCGGAGTCATCGGGCACTCGTTGGCAGCCACCTCCTTCCCCACGCGACGGAGCTCGTGGACGAACGAGTTGCCGTAGAGACGGGGGTGGGTGAGGGCACGGCCCAAGGCCTCCTCGTCGCCCTGGTGTCCGATCGCGAGCAACAACCAGCACAGTCGCTTGTCGTGGGACTTCGGGATTCGCTTGCGGCCGGAGAGCTCGAGCAGGGCGGCTCGGTGCTCGTGGAGGGCGAGTTCGAACGGGGACACGGTGACCGCCCCTCGGGACGAGAAGGCGCGTCGTTCGGTGCGTCCATCCGCATATGCGTTGCCTTGTCGGACCATGCCCTTGCTAGCGCAGCTGGGTGGCTCGGTCACCCAGGCGGGCGCAAGAGGCGGCTCCGGGAGGGAAACGGGGAAGATCTCCGCTCGGGCCTTCCCTGGGCGGGGCGGGCTAAAGCCATGTACGGCAGAGGCTTAGGGGTGGCGCCCAACCGCGGCGTGATCGTTGTCGACCGGCCGGTCCGGGCGGCGGGAGGAACCGGTGCGCGCGGTTCATGGACCACCATGAACGCTCCCGTCTCTCCTTCTCTGTCCTCCTCCGTTCCTGCGCATTCCTCGCGGCTCTCTTGGGCCACCTGGGCCTCGCGGCCTACACCGAGGAGCCTGGCTACGTCGTGTGCGCGCTGGGCGACACCGTCTCCTTCCTGGCCTATGCGCTGCCGCGTCCCGGCCGCAGGAGTCCGCTCCGGTTCTCGCCGGTGCTCGCTGAGCTCCTCTGGTGCAGCGGCCACGTCGGGTTGGCGCTCCACGGACATGTCGTCGCGTATGGAATCTGCGCTTCCCTCGAGCTCTCGGCCGCTTGGCTTGCACTTCGGTCGATTCGTGGCGGACACACTCCTGTTGCGATCCTGCTCGAGAGTTGGTTGCTCAAGGGAGTCGCTCTCGGACACCTGGTCCTCTTCCTGCTGGGAGGACATCCGCTCTATGCCATCTGCGCCGCCGCAGACTGTGCCCTCGGGCTCCTCTTGTGGAGCGACCTCGTCGCGATGACTTCGGTCGGCGACGATCGCGATTCCAGCGTCCAGCCCACCGGGGAGTAGGCAAACGCAACGAGCCCCCGCCAGCGCGTGCCGGCGGGGGCTCGTCGGGTCTCGGCCCGCTCGGAATCAGTAGCTGCCGAGGGTCAGGTCGATCGCGTTGCAGAGCTCCCAGCTGCCGCCGCCCAGGATCACCGCCTGGGTGTAGGCGACGAGTCCGCTGAGCGCGAAGTCGCAGGGGATCGCGCCGACGACGTCGACCGAGCTTCCGCTGACCGGCAGGAGGATCTGGAACACCTTCGCGCTGCCGAGGTCGACCAGGGCCTCGCCGCCCGCGACGAACAGACCGCTGGTCGAGCCCGCGTAGCCCACGGAGCCGGCGATGGTCGCGCCCGCGTGGCCGCTGACGTCGATCTCCGCGCGCCACTGGTTGCCGAGGATCGGCAGGGCCTCGTTCTCGTAGCAGGTGGCGTTGGTGCCGCCGCCGTTGCGGGTCGCGGCCACGGAAGCCGTGCTGTTCACCGGGACCACCTTGTAGAGCTCACCGGCGTTCGAGGTCTCCAGGATGAGGATCTCGCCGAAGCCGTCCTCGCCGAAGGAGCTGATGTTGACCAGCGTTCCGACGCTCGGCGTCAGCTCGGTGGTGCGGTCGACGAAGTTGTTCACGGTGCCGGTGCCCGCGTCGTAGGTGAACGTGCGGATCCGGTCGTCGAGGTAGTCGGCGAAGAAGTAGTGCCCCTGCATCGAGGGGATCGCGCAGCCTCGGTAGACGTAGCCACCGGTGATCGAGCCCGCCGCGCTGGTCGAGTGCGAGAGCTCGAAGATCGGGTCCGTGTAGCTCACGTCCGCGCAGCCCGGGATCACGCCGCAGTTCATCGCGGAGTTGCAGCGCGTGCCCTCGAGGCGCTTCCAGCCGAAGTTGAGGCCGCTGACGCCGGCGGGAACGAAGTCGATCTCCTCGCGCGCGTCCTGGCCGACGTCGCCGATCCACATGTCCCCGGTCGCGGTGTCGAAGCTGCAGCGCCACGGGTTGCGCAGGCCGGTGTGATAGATCTCCGGGAGGTAGCTCGCGTTGCCGACGAACGGGTTGTCGGGCGGGATCGCGTAGGGCGTGCCGGAGTCGACGTCGATCCGCAGCATCTTGCCGAGGAACGTCATGTTGTCCTGCGCCTCGCAGCCCGGATCGTTCGCGTCGCCGCCGTCTCCGAACGCGATGTAGAGGTAGCCGTCCGGTCCGAAGCCGATCCAGCCGCCGTTGTGGTTGGAGAACGGCTGCGACTGCGTCAGCAGGATCTCCTCCGAGCTGAAGTCCAGACGGTCCGGGTTGTTCGGGTTGATCGACCAGCGCGAGATCACCGACGTCCCCGAGTTGTTCGTGTAGCTCGTGAACACGTAGCCGTTGTTCTCGAAGTCCGGGTGGAACGCCATGCCGAGCAGGCCGCGCTCGCTGTTCGTCGAGACGCTGGACTGGATGTTCAGGAAGAACACCGAGGGGTCGAGCCCGCCGTTCCGGACGATGCGCACGATGCCGCGCTTCTCCACGACGAAGATGCGCTCGTCTCCCTCCGGCGCCGTGGCGAAGAGCGGGTTGTTGAGGCCGGTCGCGATGCGCTCCAGCTTCATGTCCTGGGCTGCGCTCGTCGTGGCGAGGGAGGTCAGAGCGAGGGCGAGCAGAGAGAGCTTGCGGTGACGCATGGCGATCGGACGTGGGGGAGGGACGGGGGGAGCGGAGAACGGTCGCGACCCGAGGATCGGCACCCCGGCCCGATCCGTCAACCGGGGCTCGGCGCGGAATCCTGGGCCGCGGGGCTTCGACGGCGCCGGGAGCCGCGGAGTTCCTGTGTTCGGGCGTCGATGCGGAGATCGCGACAGAGCGGGCCTCCCCAGCTAGTCTGGCGGCATGAACGCGTCTCAGCTCCTGGTGGTCTTCCTGGCGGCGGC
>CAZDYS010000435.1:0-3912 GCA_964509445.1 uncultured Planctomycetaceae bacterium | reverse complement strand
GTCGGCTTCGGGGGTCGCCTCCGGAGCGTCCGGCTGGGGCTCCTCGGTCGGCGTCGGTTCGGTGGTCAGGCTCTCCGGGGCGTCGGAGAGCTCCTGCGGGCTGGCTTCGTCGGGCATCCGCGACATCCTAGCGCGTCTCGGTCGCGCGCTCCCAGTGGTACTCGAAGGAGCTGAGGATGTGCTCGACGAACCCCTCCTGGCGCATGACCAGCACCAGGAAGCTGTCCCCGCCGGACCGCGAGATCGAGAGCATGGCGATCGCGCCGTCCACGCAGAGCAGCTTCGTGGGCAGGTGCTCGATCTCGCGCACCTCGGCCTTCATCGCGCGAAAGAGCGCGACCTCGCGCGCGCTGTCCTCGCTCTCCTCGAGGGGGGTCAGGTAGTCCCGCTCGAACAGGAGCCGCAGCCGGATCCCCTCCTCGGCCTTGGCGTGCATCGCCTCGGCCATCTCGAGCGCCGGGATCTGCGGGCTCTTCCCGTAGTAGAGGATCTCCTCGCGCGCGGCCGCGAGGCGCTCGACCATCAGCGTGACGATCTGGCGCGTGCCCTTCACGATCTCGAGCGGCGGGGCCCAGAGCTCCCGCCCCTGCCCGGCGATCATCAGTCCCTCCAGCTCCGTCGCGAGCGCGTGGGCCTCTTCCTCCTGCTTGCGCAGGTCCTTGACCTTCGCCTCGAGCGCGACGCGCGGCGCGATCGGTCGATAGCGATTGACCGCGTCGCTGCCCAGTGCGCAGAAGCCCTTGTCCACGAGCGCGTCGAGCGCCTGGTAGACCTTGGGCTGGGGCACGCCGGTCCGCCTCGCGATCTCGACGACGCGCGCGGACTGGTCCGTGACGAGTCCGAGGTAGACCGAGGCCTCGTAGCGGTTCAGGCCGACCTGGCGCAGGCTCGCCAGCAGCTCCTCCTGTTGCTCTTCCTCCATGGGGCGTCCAAGGTAGCGCAAGCGAAAGCCCAACGGGAAGGACCGAACGCGACGGAGGAAGAGACCGCGATGGAACGCACGCGAATCGCCACGGGGACGGAGTGGGAGCCGATCGTCGGCTACTCGCGAGCCGTCCGGGTCGGAGGCACGATCTACGTGTCTGGGACGACGTCGACCGCTCCCGACGGGACGGTGCAGGCTCCGGGGGACGCCGGCACGCAGACGCGACGGGTGATCGAGAACATCGCGTCGGCGCTCGAGCGTCTCGGTGCCGGACTCGAGGACGTCGTGCGCACGCGCATCTTCGTCACCGACATCCGTCGCTGGGAGGAGGTCGGCCGGGCCCACGGGGAGGCCTTCGGAGACATCCGCCCGGCCACGAGCATGGTCGAGGTCTCCGCCCTGATCGATCCCGACATGCTGGTCGAGATCGAGGCGGTCGCCGTCGTCGAGGAACGCTCCGGCGGCGACGCGCGCGGCTAGCGCACCTGCCGTCCGAGGCGCTGGAGCTCGACCTCCAGGCGCACGGGCACGAACGCGCTGCCGGTGTCGCGCAGGAGCTCGACGGCGACGCGTTCGCCCGCGTCGTAGGCCCCCATCACCGTAAACAGATCCTGGCGGCTCTCGATCGGGTGCTCGTCGATCCCGACGATGACGTCGGCCGGGGCGAGGGAGCCGTCGGCGCGCACGCGAGCGGGCTGGAGCCCGGCGGCGGCCGCGCCGGAGAACGGGACGATCGCCTCCACGACGGCGCCCCGTACCCCCACGGCCGCGGCCTCCCGATCCTCGCCGAGAACCACGCCGAGGCCGGCGCGGTGCGCGAGGCCCTCGCTCAGGATGCGCGGCACGACGTTGTTCACCAGGTCGACGGGGACCGCGAAGCCGATGCCCGCGTTGGCGCCCGTCGGACTCTTGATCGACGTGTTCACGCCGATCAGGCGACCGGCGCTGTCCAGCAGCGGACCGCCCGAGTTGCCCGGGTTGATCGCGGCGTCGGTCTGGATCACGCCGTGGATCGGGAGCTCGGAGACGGACCGGATCGAGCGGCGCAGCGCGCTGATGATGCCGGTCGAGAGGGACTGGTCGAGACCGTAGGGACTGCCGATCGCGAACACGCGCTGGCCGACCTGGAGGTCGCGCGACGTCCCGATCGGAAGCGGTCGCCAGTCGACGTCGCGCGCGTCGATGGCCAGGACGGCCAGGTCGCTCTCCGCCTCGTACCCGACCAGACGCGCGGCGTAGCTGCGGCCGTCCGAGAGCTGCACCTCGGCGGCGTCGGCCGAGCGGACGACGTGCCAGTTCGTGACGACGTGACCGCGCTCGTCCCACACGAAGCCCGAGCCGGTTCCGTCGGGGATCTGCCCGGCCGCGGCAAAGCGCCCCGCGCCGCGACGACTGGTGCGGATCCCGACGACCGCGGGAGAGGCGCTCCGGAAGAGCTCGATGTTCGTGAGCTCCTCCTGCGCGAGGTCCCCGCGGGGCGTCACCGCGCGCGGGGCGGCGGCCGCGAGGGAGGGCAGGCGATCCCGCGCCTCGAGCCAGACGAGCGGAGCCGCGACGAGCCCGCAGAGCACGAGCGTACGGCCGAAGGAGCCGCTGGACGGCGATCGCTCTCGCCGGGCCGCCTCGACGTCGCGCGTCTCGCTCTCGAACTCGTTCCAGGTCTCGCTCATCCGTTCCACCTTCGAGGGGGGTTCGCCTCGCTCGTAGCACCGGATGCCCGACTTTTCAGCGGCTCGCTCCAGGCCGCCTCCGTTCCAGCTTCGTTCCCTCAGGCCGGTTGGGCGGCCAGCAGCTCCGGCTCGCGCGGTGCGAGCTCTGCCTCGAGCGTCGTCGGCGTCGGCTCGGGCGCCAGCAGGACGCGCGCCCCCGGATACCGCTCGCCCGCGAGCTCGCGGTGACGTTCGAGCGTCGTGCGCACGCGCTCGCAGCACCAGGCCAGGAGCTCGGGATGATCGTTGCCGCGGAAGCGGAGCTCGATCGCCCCCTGGTCCACCCGGCGATGCTCCCGCTTCTCCTCCACCTCGTAGAAGACCTCCAGGCGGAACGAGTAGCGACCGACGCGCGGCACCAGCGGTTGCTCCAGCTTCACGTCGTAGCCCACGGACACGGTCTGTTGCGGCTGGGTCGCGAAGCGCACCAGGTGCAACCCGCCGCAGGCGACCAGGACGAGGGCGGCCGCGAGCACGAGGCTGGCGAGCTCGATCGAGAGCTCGATCCGGAAGACCAGCGCCAGGAGGAAGAGGACCAGCGCCGCCGCCCCCAGGACCAGGACCGTACGGAGGGAGGACCCGAGCGGCATCAGGCGCCCGAGACGCGCGGCCCCGGGCAGGGATCGGAGGAAGGTGGCCACGAGACCTCCTTGGGAAGCCCGCCCCCCTCCTTGCAGCCGAGAGGCGGAAACTTCGCCTTCGCGACGCCTACGTAAAGTCCGCCTCAAGCCGGGCCGCGTCCGGAAACGATGGAAAACGAACCCGTGCTCCCCCCGTCGATGACCCTGTCCAAACTGAAAGACCTGGCCGGGACGCTCGTGCGCGCGAGCCTCCGCACCGCAGACACCCGCAAGGTGGTGGTCCACCGCCTGCTGGCGGAGCGCGACCGTCTGAAGGAGGACCAGGAGTCCCTGGCCGGTCTCTTGCACGGCAGCGCCGTCCTGGTGAAGACCAGCGGGGACCTCGGCGACGAGGCGATCGATCACGTCCAGAAGGTCGTGCTCAGCCTGGTGCGGATGGTCGACAGCCTCCAGAAGGAGGACGAGGCCGGGGAGGGCGAGGAGAAGAACCTGGGCGACATGGCCCTCGGCGGCGTCCTGATCCAGCTCGGCTTCGTGACCGCGGGCGAGGTCCAGGAGGCGATCCAGAACGCACGCGGCCGCCGGCTCGGCGACGTGCTCGTCGACCAGGGTCGCGTGAGCATGGAGGACGTGGAGCGCGCTGCGCTGCTCCAGCAGTCGCTCTCCAGCGCGAAGAACAAGCAGGCTCCCACGCCGA
>CAZDYS010000434.1:0-3915 GCA_964509445.1 uncultured Planctomycetaceae bacterium | reverse complement strand
CCGTAGAGCAGCTCGAGCAGACGGCCCGACTCACGAGCGTCCCCGGCCGCTGCGGCGGCGAGCATCCGCGTCGCGGCCTCCGGCGCGGGGGGATCGGCCCGCTCGGGGGGCTCTTGGCCGGACGTGTCCATGGAGAGGGATTGTAGGGAGATCGCATCGCGAGACCCGGGTCACCTCCCACGAACGACGTCCGCGCGGACGGAGGACGAGAATCCCGGACGATTCTTCCGGGAGCGCCTCGATCGGAGGAATCCGAGGAATCGTGTCCCGCCTCTCGGGGAAGCGTCGTGGGGAGGGCATGGCTCTCGTGCGGAGCCCCCACGAAGACGATGCAAGTACGAAACACCCTCGCGCTCCTCGGCGGCTCGGCGACCGCGATCGCGGCGCTGTCGCTCGCCCCCGCGACGGGGCCTGCCGGAAGCGCCACGAACCTCGCGGTCTTCCGGCACCTCGAGCTCGTCCAGGTTCCGGACGGACAGGGCGGACAGGTCGAGACGCTGCGCGTGACCGGCGCGAACCTCCAGGTCGTGAACGGACTGGGAGCCTCGAACGGGCTGCCGCTCGCCCCGACGAGCACGGCTACCCCGGTCGTGAACGGCCTCGGCAACGTGATCGTGGGCTACGCCGAACCGCGCCCGGCGGCGGACCGCAGAGGCTCGCACAACCTGGTGCTCGGGACCCAGAACGACTGGACCTCCTGGGGCGGCATGGTCACCGGAAGCGAGTCGAAGATCGCGGGTCCGCTCGCCACGGTCACCGGAGGCTGGCGGAACGTCTCGGGCGGGACGCTCTCGACGGTCGCCGGCGGACAGGACGCGAACGTCATCAGCACGGGCACGGTCCAGTCCGGAGGCTACCTCGGGAGCGGGCTGCGCGACTTCGCGGTGTTTGCGGGCGGCAGCTCGGGCGTGCCCTTCGGCTACGACTCGGTGGTCGCGGGCGGACTCCGGAACACCGCCTCGGGCGTGCACGCCGTCGCGACCGGAGGCCAGGACAACCTCGCGAGCGGGACCGAGTCCGTCGCGCTGGGCGGCCTGGACAACACGGTCGGAGGCAACAACGCGCTCGCGAGCGGCGGCCGGGAGGGCTACGTCTCCGGTACGAACGCGGCCGTTCACGGGGGGTTCTCGAACGACGCGCGCGGCACGAACTCCGTCGTCGTCGGCGGGCAGTACGGCTGGGCCTCGGGAACGGAGTCCACCATCCTCGGCGGCGACAGCAACCGCGCGACCGGCAACAACGCCACCGTCGCGGGCGGGAACAGCAACGAGGCCACCGCGACGAACTCGACCGTCAGCGGGGGCCGCGACAACGTCGCCAGCGGGACGAACGCCTCCGTCAACGGCGGACACGAGCGCACCGCGGACGAACTCGACGAGTGGCGCGCAGGCAGCTACTCGCACTGAATCGGAGCCACCACCATGAAACGAAACGTCTCCCCCGCCATCGCTCTCTCCTGGCTCGGCTTCGCGGCCGGCCTCGTCACGGGCACGACGCACCTGGTCGACGACTTCGACGGCCAAGCGCTCGCGCGGCCGCTGTCCCAGAAGGACCTGCGCGTGCTCTCGCACCTGTCCCTGGTCCGACTGTCCGACGGCGCGGGGGGCTCCTCCCCCACCGTCCGCGTGAGCGGCGCGAACCTGCAGATCGTCGACGGCTCGGGCGCCACCAACGGCAACCCGCTCGACCCGCTCGGGAACAGCCCCGAGGTCACGTCGACCAGCGGGCGCGGGAACCTGGTGATCGGCTACAACGAGCTCGGTGCCGCTCCGGAGCGGACCGGCTCGCACAACCTGGTCCTCGGCGCACAGAACGACCACGCGAGCTTCGGCGGCTGGGTCGGCGGCTTCCAGAACCGGATCGACGCGGTTGGTGCGGTCGCCAGCGGAGGTCGAGGGAACCACGCTTCGGACTACTTCGCCACCGTCAACGGCGGCGAGCTGAACGTCGCGGGGGAGAACGAGTCGAGCGTCCTCGGCGGCTCCTCCGGTGAGGCCTTGGGGAACAACAGCTCGGTGCTCGGCGGGCGGCTCAACCAGGTGACCGGCGCGCACGCGACCGTGGGCGGCGGGCTGAACAACCGCACGAGGGGGACCCACGCCTCGATCCTGGGTGGGGCCAAGAGCGCGGCCAGCGGGACCGAGGCCGCTGTCATCGGGGGCCGCGTCAACAGCGCGCCCGGCAACAACGCGACGACGATGGGCGGCTCGCGCAACCTGGCGACCGGCACGAACGCGAGCGTGGTGGGCGGCACCGAGAACACCGCGAGCGACACGAACGCCTCGGTGTCCGGCGGCCGCCTCAACGTCGCCACGCAGAACGAAGCCTCCGTGACGGGAGGCTCCTACAACGAAGCCAACGGGAACAACTCGACGGTCACCGGCGGCAACCGCAACCAGGCCAACGGCACGAACTCCAGCGTGTCCGGAGGCCGCCAGAACGTGGCCGGTGGGACGAACGCCAGCGTGTCCGGCGGGAGCAGCCGAGAGGCGAACGGGCTCGACGACTGGAGCGCCGCGAGCTACTGGTCCGGGAGCTGACAAACCATGAAGCACCAACAACTCTTCCTCTTCCTGGCGGGCTTCTCCGCCACCCTCGGCATCGACGACGGACTGCGCAAGAGCGCCGGCCCGACGACCCAGGAGGTCCGCGAGATCCTGGAGCACCTCGAAGTCGTCGACCTCGACGACGGCTACGGGAACCGGCTCCCCACGCTGCGCGTGAGCGGCGTCGACCTGGCCGTCGTGGACGGCAGCGGGACGACGGCCGGATCCTCGGGACGCGGCAACCTGATCGTCGGCTACGTCGACGACGGACAGCTCCTGACGGGATCGCACAACGTCGTCCTGGGCCAGGGCAACAGCGTGGAGAGCCACGGCGGTCTGGTGGCCGGCCAGGCGAACGCGCTCGAAGCTCCCTGGGCCACGATCCGCGGAGGCCGGGGCAACCGCGTGACGGGACCCCACGGGAGCATCTGCGGAGGCGGGGACAACGAAGCGCGCGGCGAGTGCTCCTCGATCGCCGGGGGTCGCGGCAACCTCGCCAGTGGACCGTTCTCCACGGTCGTCGGCGGGCGCGACGGAGTCGCCTCGGGAGACCACGCGCTCGTGGTCGGCGGCCTGCGCAGCGTCGCGTCGGGCCTCAACAGCACCACGATCGGCGGTCAGGACATGGTCGCCTCCGGAGCCTACGCGGTCGCAGCTGGCGGCTACCAGGGCACGGCGAGCGGCTCGTTCTCCGTCGTGGCGGGCGGCAACAGCGGCGTGGCCGGCGGCAGCACCTCGCCCCTCGACGTCGAGGGGGCGTACACCGTCGTGCACGGCGGGCTTCGCAACCGCGCGACCGGGCAGTACGCCGCGGCCCAGGGAGGGCAGGACAACGAAGCGCGCGGGGTGAAGTCCTCGACCGCCGGCGGCTACTACAACGACGCGATCGCGGAATCGAGCGCTTGCGTCGGCGGAAACACCAACGCGGCGAACGACATCCTGGCCACGACGGTCGGCGGACGACAGCAGGACGCGAACCACGACGTCTCCACGGTGAGTGGGGGCTACCAGACGTCCAGCTCGCGGATCTACAGCTGGGCGGCGGGAAACAGGAGCGGGTCCTTCTGAGCCATCCGTTCGGAGGAGCTTCGGAGGAGCGGCGGCGTCCAGCGGACGCCGCCGCTTTCGTTCCACGCCACCCGACCGACACGGGGCCCCTGGACGGATCGCGGGAGCGACCTCAGGCTGGAGCGGAGAGCCCCGGACGAGGGAACCGGGCATCGAACGCAACGCGGCGCGCGTCGACGGCCCTCCCCTCCCCGTCCGCCGGAACTCCCCTCCTCTCCCGCCATGCTCCGCTCCTGCCTGCTCTCCCTGGTCCTCCTCGGAGCCCCCGCCCTCGCCCAGCGTCCGGGCCTCGCGCCGACAC
>CAZDYS010000433.1:0-3925 GCA_964509445.1 uncultured Planctomycetaceae bacterium | reverse complement strand
AGGACCTGACGGTCTTCGGCGACGGCCAGCAGACCCGCTCGTTCTGCTACGTCGACGACCTGGTGGAGGGCATCTGGCGGCTCCTGCACTCGGACGAGGTGATGCCGACGAACATCGGCAACCCGGCCGAGATGACGATCCTCGAGTTCGCCCAGAAGGTGATCGAGCTCACCGGCTCGTCGTCGAAGATCATCCACCAGGAGCTCCCGCAGGACGACCCCAAGGTGCGCCAGCCGGACATCGCGAAGGCGCAGAGACTCCTGGGCTGGGAGCCGAGCGTCGACCTGGACGAGGGGTTGCGGCGCACGCTGAAGTACTTCCAGGAGCGCGTCGAGCACCAGGAGCAGAACGCCTGACATGTGCGGCATCGTCGGGGCCTTCCACCGCTCGGGTCCGGTGCTGTCGCACCTGGTCGAGGGGCTGCGCGTGCTCGAGTACCGCGGCTACGACTCCGTCGGGGTCGGCGTCGTCCAGGACGGGGCGATCGAGGTCCGCCGCAAGGCGGGGCGCATCGGGGAGCTCGAAGGGCTCCTCGAGGGCAGCGGCCTCGAGGACGTGTCGGTCGGCATCGGGCACTCGCGCTGGGCGACCCACGGCCCGCCGACGGACGCCAACGCGCACCCGCACGCGGACGAGAGCGGCCGGCTCGTGGTCGTGCACAACGGGATCATCGAGAACTACCAGGAGCTCCGTGCGGAGCTCGCGCAGGCGGGGATCGCCTTCCGCTCCGACACGGACACCGAGGTCCTGGCGCACCTGATCCGCCGGGAGCTGGACGCTCACCCGACGGAGGACCTGGACGTCGTCACCCAGCGGGCGCTGGCGCACGTCACGGGCTACTACGCGATCGCGGTCCTGGCGCTCGGGGACGAGGGCCCGGAGGTGGTCTGCGCGCGCGAGGGTCCGCCCCTCTGCGTGGCGGCGACGGAGGACGGTGCCTACCTGGCCTCGGACGTGCTCGCCCTGCTGCCGGTTACCAGCGAGGTCGTGTTCCTCGAGGACGGCGACGTCGCGCGGCTCACGCCCGGCGCCGTCTCGCTGCGGGGTCGCGACGGGCAACCGATCGAGCGCCCGCTGCACCACATCGAGTGGAACGCGGAGGCGAGCGACCGCGGCGGCTACGCGCACTTCATGCTCAAAGAGATCCACGAGCAGCCGGACGTGATCGCGCGCTGCATCTTCGGCCGCGCGGACCGCGAGGCCGGGGAGGTGAACCTCGGGGACCCGTTCTTCGAAGACGAGAGCCTGCGCGCGATCCAGCGCGTCCAGGTGCTCGCCTGCGGCACCGCGCTCCACGCGGGGCTCGTGCTGCAGTACCTGCTCGAGGGGCTCGCGGGCGTCCCGGTGGACGTCGACTTCGCGTCCGAGTTCCGCTATCGCGACGTTCCGATCACCGAGGGCACGCTGGCCGTCGGCATCTCCCAGTCGGGAGAGACGGCGGACACCCTGGCGGCGCTGCGCATGGCGCGGACGCTGGGCTGTCGCCAGCTCGCGTTCTGCAACTCGAAGGGCAGCACGATGGTGCGCGAGTCCGACGCCTCCGTGATGATCGAGGCGGGCCCGGAGATCGGCGTTGCGAGCACGAAGGCCTTCGTGGCCATGGTGGTGGCGGGTTACCTCTTCGCGCTGCGCCTGGGGCGCGCGCGCGGACGGCTGTCGGCGGACGACGTCCGCGCCCGGCTGGACGAGCTCCACGCGCTGAAGCCGGCGGTCGAGTCGATGCTCACGCGCGAGCACGTGGCCGAGATCCGGGAGCTGGCGGAGGCGCTCTCGACGCAGAAGGGCTTCCTCTTCCTGGGGCGCGGGATCAACTACCCGATCGCGCTCGAGGGCGCGCTGAAGCTGAAGGAGATCAGCTACGTGCACGCCGAGGGCTACCCCGCGGGCGAGATGAAGCACGGACCCATCGCCATGATCGAGGAGCGCCTCGGGGCCGTCGTCCTGGCGCCCTCGGACGGCGTCGCGGACAAGGTGCGCTCGAACATCGAGCAGGTGCGCGCGCGCGGCGGGCCGGTCCTGTGCGTCGGGAACGACCCGCTGGCGCTGGAGCTGGCCGACCGGTCGGTTCGGGTGCCGGAGGTGGGGGAGTGGCTCTCCTCCGTGGTGAACGTCGTCCCGCTCCAGCTGTTCTCCTATTACGTGGCCCTGCGGAAGGACTGCGACATCGACAAGCCTCGCAACCTGGCCAAGAGCGTCACGGTCGAATGAGCATGAAGGTACTGGTCACCGGTGGGGCGGGGTTCATCGGCTCGCACGTCGTGGAGAAGCTCCTGGCGCGCGGCGACGAGGTCACCGTGCTCGACAACTTCAACGACTTCTACGACCCGACGATCAAGCGCGAGAACATGCTCGCGAACGCGGGCGCGCGCCTGGTCGAGGGCGACATCCGCGACGCGGACCTGATCAAGCGCCTCTTCGCCGAGGGGTTCGAGGGCGTCATCCACCTGGCCGCCATGGCCGGTGTGCGCCCCTCGCTCGAGGATCCGCTGCTCTACGGCGACGTGAACGTTCGCGGGACGCAGACCCTCCTGCGGGAGCTCGAGCACGCGGACATCCGGTTCGTGTTCGCCTCCTCCTCGAGCGTGTACGGCTCGAACGAGCGCGTCCCCTTCGAGGAGACCGACGACATCCACCGGCCGGTGTCGCCCTACGCGGCGACGAAGCGCTCCGGGGAGCTCCTCTGCTACACGCACCACCACCTGTACAAGACGCCGATCTCCTGCCTGCGGTTCTTCACGGTCTACGGACCCCGCCAGCGACCGGAGATGGCGATCCACAAGTTCGTACGGCGCTGCCTGGCGGGGGAGTCCATCCCGTTCTTCGGCGACGGGAGCACGCGGCGCGACTACACGTACATCGACGACATCGTCGACGGCGTGGTCCGTTCGCTCGACCGCTGCGAGGGCTACGAGGTCTACAACCTCGGCGAGTCCGAGACGATCTCGCTGTCCGAGCTGGTCTCGACGATCGGCGAGGTCACCGGGACCGAGCCCGTCCTGGAGCGCCTGCCCATGCAGCCCGGTGACGTCCTGATCACCTACGCGAACGTCGACAAGGCCCGGCAGAAGCTCGGCTACGAGCCGCGCACGAGCCTGCGCGACGGCCTCGAGCGCTTCCTGTCGTGGTATCGCGCCACGCGGCTGACCGGTGTCTAGCGCCGTTGGTAAGGTATCCGCCCGCCGGCTCCGGCCGGGCCCTCCCACGAGCTCTCCGGCGCGTCGCGCCGGGCTCGATTCCTAAGGTTCCCCCCGTATTGCAATGAAGGGTGTCATCCTCGCCGGTGGTCTCGGTACGCGTCTCCACCCGCTGACCAAGATCACGAACAAGCACCTCCTGCCGATCTACGACCGGCCGATGATCTACTACCCGATCGAGGCGCTCGTGAACGCCGGCGTGACGGACATCATGATCGTCACGGGGGGCAAGAAGTCCGGCGACTTCCTCAGCCTGCTGGGCAACGGTGGGGACTTCGGCCTGAAGCACCTCAACTACACGTACCAGAAGGGCGAGGGCGGAATCGCCGAGGCGCTGGGGCTGTGCGAGCACTGGGCGTCGGGCGAGGACATCTGCGTGATCCTCGGGGACAACATCATCGAGAAGAACATCGCCAAGGGCGTGCGCGACTTCCGCGCGCAAGGAGGCGGCGCGAAGATCATGCTCAAGGAGGTCCACGACCCCGAGCGGTTCGGCGTCGCGGAGCTCAAGGGCGAGAAGGTCGTCTCCATCGAGGAGAAGCCCAAGCACCCCCAGTCCAACCTCGCGGTGATCGGCATCTACATGTACGACGCCCGCGTGTTCGACGTGATCAAGACGCTCGAGCCTTCCGACCGAGGCGAGCTCGAGCTCACCGACGTGAACAACTGGTACATCCGCGACGGCGCGATGACCTACGAGGTCATCGACGGCTGGTGGACCGAAGCCGGGA
>CAZDYS010000432.1:0-3932 GCA_964509445.1 uncultured Planctomycetaceae bacterium | reverse complement strand
TCGCACGCGTCCCGGATGTGTGCGATCCGGACTGTGACGCGGACGGTCTTCCGGACGCGTGCGAAGTCGACTGCAACATGAACGGCACGCCGGACGACTGCGAGTCGTTCGACGACTGCAACGGGAACAACATCCCGGACGAGTGCGAGCTCGACAGCAACGACTGCAACACCAACGGCATTCCGGACGACTGTGAGCCGGACTGCGACATGAACGGTGTCCCGGACGACTGCGACATCGCGGGCGGTGCTCCGGACTGCGACAGCAACGGAGTCCCGGACGTCTGTGACCCGGACTGCGACGCGGACGGTCTGCCGGATGCCTGTGAAGTCGACTGCGACATGAACGGCACGCCGGACGACTGCGAGGCCATCGTCGACTGCGACGGAAACGGCATCCCGGACGTGTGCGACATCGACAGCGGCGCTCCGGACTGCAACCTCAACGGCATTCCGGACGTTTGCGAGCCGGACTGCGACAGCAACGGGATCCCGGACGACTGCGACATCGCAGGCGGTGCCCCGGATTGCGACGGCGACGGTGAGCTCGACGTCTGCGAGCCCGACTGCGACAGCAACGGCGTTCCGGACGACTGTGAGCCGGACTGCGACATGGACGGAGTTCCGGATGCCTGCGAGCCGGACTGCGACATGAACGGCGTCCCGGACGACTGCCAGGACTGCATCGATTCGGCCCGGATCACCTGGGACTTCAACGACTGCCTCGCCTTCTCCGACAACCAGAACTTCTCGGAGTTCACCGGTGACGTGATGGGCGGTTGCGGCAACGTCGACCTGGATCCGTCGAACATCGACCAGGCGCACGGAATGCACTCGTGCACCTTCGATGCCATCGACGGTTCCGCCGGAAACGCGGCCTGCGTGATGGCGGATCCCGACCCGTTCTTCGACTTCGACGACACCGACGACACGCTGCGCGTGAACATCGAGGTCACGGAGACGGACGGGGAGACGGCCTCGCTGAAGAACTTCAGCTTCTGGCACAAGGCGCCCTGGATCTTCGAGCAGTCCGATGCGGACGGCTACTACTTCCAGGCCACCAACAACCCGCCGGAGTTCTACGGCATCCGCATCCTTCGGGACGGCTCGGAGATCTACTTCGAGGACGACATCCCCACGGAGCGGGAGTGGACGCAGAACTCGTTCGACTTCTCCGGTGACCCGAACTTCGACGTCTCCAGTGAGACCGTGACCTTCACCGTCGAGCTCCTGGCCTACGCGCCGATCGACATGGGTGGTCAGCACGGTCCCATCTGGGATATCGACCAGTTCGAGGCCGAGATCTGCTGTGGTGTGGGTCCGCCGAGCGACTGCAACATGAACGGCATCGCGGACTTCTGCGAGCCGGACTGCAACGACAACGGCATCCCGGACGACTGCGATCTCTCGAACGGCACCTCGCTCGACGACAACTCGAACGGCATCCCGGACGAGTGTGAGTGCGTGGCGCCGCTGTGGCCGTCCGAGCCGGGTTCCTGGAACCTGTCGGGCTGGATCTACGTGAAGTCCTTCGGCTACGACAAGTGGTACTGGATCGACTGCATGTCGGCCCACTTCGACGGAGTCATGGACCTTCGCATCGTCGGCACGGCCTCCAACAGCCACCGCACGATCGAGATCGACTTCACCTACACCGTCAACAACGACGGGACGAACCTGACGAGCTACTACGGTCACAACGACTTCGGCACCGTCACGAACCTCGACAACGGCCACACCGTGTATCTCAAGGGCAAGGAGAGCAACGGCTACGCCGGGAGGCTCGAGACGACCGGAGCCGGCACGGCCGTGCTCGAAGGTTGGTTCGCCGACCAGCACGGCAACCACGTCGGTGACTTCGCGGACAACCACGCGGAAGCCACCTGTGAACCGTGCGTCCCGGCTCCGCCGCCCTCGCACCACCGCCCCGACGGGTGGAAGTCCGAGTTCGACGACCCGACCCAGCTCGTCCGTGAAGAGCTGAAGTAGTCAGAAGTCGGCCCCCGAGGCCAGGTTCGCCTGGCCTCGTGACATCCAGACGGGGTCCCCGCGCCACGGCGTGGGGGCCCCGCTCTACTTGGAGCACCGTTCCGCGGTAGGCTTTGCCCGGCCCGTTCCCCAGCGCATGAAGTTCCTCCACCCCACGTCCCTCCTCCTCGCCCTCACGACGCTCTCCGCCTGCGATGGGGGAGCCTCGACCGGTCCCGCCGCCGCCGGCGCGCCTTCCGCGGAGACGACCGAGGCCGAAGCCGAGCCGAGCCCGCCGCCGTCCATGCGCGCCGACGTGACCCGCGAGGAGGCGATCGCCGCGGCCCCGGTCTCCGGGCCTCCGGTCCAGCGCGAGGAGGGACCGCGCCTCACCACGCAGGTGCTGGCGCACGACTTCGGGCTCGTCCCGGACTCGAAGGAGCTCTCCTTCACGTTCGCGTTCGTCAACACGGGGGACGAGGACCTCGTCATCGATCGGGTGAAGACCAGCTGCTCCTGCACCGCGGCCGAGCTCTCCAAGGAGGTCTACGCACCGGGCGAGGGGGACGAGATCCCGGTGACCTGGAAGCCGAAGGGACGCGCGCGCCAGGTCCAGACCGTGGACATCTTCTCGAACGCGGTCGGCGCGGCTCGCACACGCTTCATGCTGTCGGCCGAGGTCGACCCGAAGCTGCGCGTCGACCCCATCACGCTCGACTTCAAGACCGTCGGTCTGGGCGAGACCGCGGAGCTCGGGTTCACCGTGTCCTCGGGAGACCCGAGCGTCGAGGTGACCAAGGTCGAGGCGTCGAGTCCGTACTACGAGGCCTTCTTCCGGCCGGCGACGGATCGCTCCGAGGGCATGCTCGGGAGGGTCGACGTGCGTCTGCTGGGAACGGCACCTGCCGGGTCGGTCATGGGCGCCGTCGGTCTCGACTTCCGCTACTTCGACGAGGCCGAGCAGCGCCCGGTCTTCAGCCGCCAGTCGGTCACGCTGCGCGCGAAGGTCTTCGGGAACCTGAAGCTCGACCCGACGTCGTTCCTGGTCGGTCAGGTCGACCCGGGCGGCCAGATCGAGAGCACGATCCGCTTCACGCACACCAAGGGGCAGCCGTTCCAGCTGACCGCGGAGTTCACGCGGATGATCCCCGACACGCTCGAGGTCGTGACCGAACAGGTGTCCGCCGACACGGTCGACGTCACGGTGCGCGGAGAGGCGGGCGACTACCTCGGGAGGATCAACGCGATCCTCAAGGTGCGTACGAACGTCCCGGGCGAGGAGGAGTACGACCTCGCCGTCATGGGAATCGTCCGCGACGCCGACTGAGTCGCCTCAGTCCCCGCTGTAGCCCTGCGTCTGGAACCAGCGCAGCTCGTCGTTCGAGAGGTCGACGCGGTCCGTCTCCCGGAGCCACAGGTCGAGGAACTGCTCGGGCCCCAGCACCAGCGTGTCGTATCCGGCGAGGCTCGCCTCGTAGGTCGGCCAGTGGTCGGCCTCCAGGTGGATGCGTCCGGTCCCGTCGGTCGCTCCGCCCGCCGCCGTGGACGAGGCCAGGGCGGCGCCGACGACGCCGTCCCAGCCCCGGACGTGGAGCTCGCGTTCGAAGCCTGGGTGGAGCACGACCTCGACCGGTGAGCCGGTGACCGCTCCCGTCGCCTCCAGATGGCCCGGAGCGATCGCGCGCCAGCGAAGGTCGCGATGCGGAAACACGGACAGCGTCTCGCCCGGCCGAACCGCGAGGGACGGGGTTCCTTCTCCGCGGTCCACCAGCGCCCACACGGGGGTCGTCTCCCCCGCGACGGATCGCGCCGTGAACCGCAGCGCGATCTCCTCGAGCGGCTCGAGGACGCGGAACTCGATGCCGCGGGCACCGAAGGGAACCGTCCGTTCGCGGGGCTCCACGGCGGGCAGGTCCACGCCCACCTCGGCCTCGAGGCGCAGGCTCTCCTCGGGGAGCAGGAAGA
>CAZDYS010000431.1:0-3948 GCA_964509445.1 uncultured Planctomycetaceae bacterium | reverse complement strand
CGTCGCGGAGCCGGTCCGGGAGCGCCGCGCCCCGGGATCTCCCGCGGCCCGACCCCGGCCCTCCGTCCCCGGTCCCCTCGTCTGCGGGCACCCTGCGCATCGCCCGAGCCTGCGCGTCCGCCCCCTCGGCGGCAAGCTCGGGCCCCCGGCAAGGGGCGCTCTCCACGCCTTGTGAGGCCTTCCGGGGGCCCCTATACTCCCGCGCCCAGCCGGACGAGCGGGACGGCAGCCCGCCTTCCGGATGGCCTCCGACCCCCCGTACCGACCCTCGCGACCATGGCAGCACGCAAGTTGAAGGCGGACGAGCTGGAGCGCTACCGCGCGGTCCTGCTCCACATGAGAAAGGAGGTCGCCGGCGACATCGGCGGCCTCGAGAAGGACGCGTTCGAGAACGACGGCGAGCGCGCCTCCCTCGACAACCCCGCGGACCTCGGCTCCGACCGCTTCGCCCAGGAGTTCAGCCTGGAGCTGTTGGCCCGGGACGAGAAGACCCTGGGCGAGATCGACGCCGCCCTGGACCGCCTCGACGCGGGGACCTTCGGCCGCTGCGAGGCCTGCGAGGCGAACCTGCCGAAGCTGCGCCTGAACGCGGTGCCCTACGCGCGCAACTGCGTGGACTGCCAGAGGGAGCTCGAGCGAGCACGCTGACGATGGACGGCTCTCGATCCGCGGAGGCCCCCGAGGGGAGGCCCGGGCGCACCCGGTCGCCGCTCCCGCACCGCCTCACGAACGGAGCGGGACGCTAGGTGGGAGCGGGGCGTCGCGGCGTCTGGATCGCGGGGGCGTTCGCCGTCGTGGTCTTCCTGGTCTGGCTGGACCAGTGGAGCAAGGAGGCCGCCTTCGCGTTCCTCGCGAGCGGGGAGGCGGACCTGATCCGCGACTGCCACGCGGGCCACAGCCGCCACCTGGTGGCCGGCACCTGGCTCTCCTTCATGACCTCCTGCAACGCGGGCGCGGCCTTCGGGAGCTTCGACGGCTTCTCCTCGGCCCTGGTCGCCGGTCGCGTGATCGCCGTGGGGGTGCTGGCCTGGTTCCTCTTCCGGGCGGACACGGGGCAGAAGGCGGTGCTGACCGCGCTCACGCTCGTCCTCGCCGGGGCGGCCGGGAACGTCATCGACAACCTGTGGACGGGCTGCGGCAACCCCGAGGTGCCCCACGGCGTCCGCGACTTCATCAACGTGTGGTTCGAGCCCCTGTTCGGCTGGGACGCGCACTTCCCGAGCTTCAACGTGGCGGACTCCTGCATCTCGGTCGGCGCCGTGGTCTGGATCCTGAGCGGCCTCTTGGCTCCGAAGGACGAGTCTTCGGATCTTCCGGCGGAAGAACCCGCTGCGTAGACTCGGGCGCCATGCCCGCCCCTCGCGTCTCGAGCGTGGACCTCTCCGTCGAGATCGGTCCGCTCACCCTTCGCAACCCCGTGCTGTCCGCCTCGGGGACCTACGGCCACGGTCTGGAGATGTGCCACTTCACGCCGCCCGAGCGCGTGGGGGGGCTCGTGAGCAAGACCGTGACGCCGAACCCGCGCGGCGGGAACCCGCAGCCGCGCATCTGCGAGACCGAGGCGGGGCTGCTCAACTCGATCGGCCTGGAGAACAAGGGGCTCGAGCACTACGTCGAGCACACGCTGCCGGAGGTCCGCGGCGCGGACACGGTGATCGTCACGAACATCGGTGGCGAGTCCTTCGAGGAGTTCGTGGCGATGGCCGAGCGCCTCGACGGGGAAGACGCGATCGACCTGTTCGAGGTCAACCTGTCCTGTCCGAACGTGCAGGGCGGCAAGCTGCCCTTCAGCACCGAGCCGGAGAAGGCGGCGGAGATCACGCGTGCGATCCGCGCGGCGACGTCGAAGCCCTTCTCCGTGAAGCTCTCGCCCAACGTGACCCGGATCGACGAGCTGGCGATCGCGGTGGAGGAGGCCGGCGCGACCGCGATCACGGCGGTGAACACGCTGCTCGGCCTGTCCGTCGACTGGCGCACCGGCAAGCCGGGACTGGGCACCGTCCAGGGCGGCTACTCGGGACCCGGCATGAAGCCGGTGGCGCTGCGCTGTGCCTGGGAGTGCGCGCGCGCGGTGTCGATTCCGGTCATCGGCTGCGGAGGCATCGCCTCCGCCAGCGACGCACTGGAGTTCCTGGTCGCCGGCTGTAGCGCCGTGGAGCTCGGCACCGCCTGCTTCGCGGACCCGGCGCTGCCGGGCCGCCTCGTCGAGGAGCTCGAGGAGCTGCTGCGGGCGGCGGGCGTGGAGCGCCTGCGCGACCTGATCGGGACCATTCGGGACGGCCGCTCGGTCAAGGAGCTCTCGTGCGCCTCGAGCACCTGACCCCGGCCCACGTCCGACGCGCCGTCGACGTCTACCTCGCGCACGCCTGGCCGGAGAGCGAGGGGCAGCGTCCGGTCCCGAGCGCGGCCGACCTCGAGGGGCTCACGAGCCTGGACGAGCTCTTCGGTCGCTTCGAGCGGGTGTCCGGCGGAGGCGGCGGCCTGAAGCGCTACGCGCTGCGCCTCGGGAACCAGCGCTACCCGTTCATGAAGTTCATCGTGCAGGAGCACCTGGTGAACGGGGAGTACTTCTTCTCCGTGGACACGCACGACAACCTCGAGATCCGGCCCGACAACCCGGACTACGAGGAGTGGGAGCGGCTGAAGGACTACAACCGCCAGCTGAAGCGCACGATCGAGAGCGGCTGGGAGCAGGCCGAGCTCCCGACGAACGCGGACCTGAAGTGCCTGCTCGAGGAGCTGGCCTGCGTCGAGAAGGGCGATCGCAAGAAGCAGTCGCTCCTGGTCGTCGACGACGAGGCGGACCTGGCCCACGGCCTGGCGGCGCTCCTGCGGGCGCGCGGCTACGACGTGGAGCTCGCGCGCGACGGCCTGGAGGCGCTCGAGCGCCTGGCGCGGGACCCGGTCCCGGACCTGGTGCTGCTCGACTACGAGATGCCCCAGCTCGACGGCGAGGAGGTCCTGCGGCGGCTGCGCCGGGATCCGCGCACGGCCCACCTGCCGGTCCTCCTGGCGACGGCCTCCCAGATCGACCTCTCCCGGCTCCGGCGGGTGTCCGGGCTGCTCCGCAAGCCCTACCCGCGCCACGTCCTATTCGAGATGATCTCGCGCCTCCTGGACCCCCAGGCCGGCTGAGAGCGACCGGGATTCGGTCTTTCCACGGGGTTTTTCCCCACGCGAGGCGCTCCGGCCCTTGGATGTGAGCGAGGCGGCCCTTTAATGGTCGGCTCGATTCCCGGCGCGCCGCGGTCCGCGCGACGTTCGTGCAACGCGCGCCGGGGAGATCCCAACGCTTCTCATCCGCGCACCATGGTGGACTGGTCCGATCTCGGCGACAAATTCGGCTCTCTCGGCGAGCGGTTCGGTCGCAATCTCAAGTCGGTCTTCGGCTCGAGGAACGAGCGCATGGTGCGCACCTTCGAGCCGCTGGTCGCCAAGGTCAACGAGCTGGAGGCCTGGGCCGAGGGGCTCGGCGCCGAGGAGTTCGTGGAGCACACGACGGCCTGGAAGGAGGCCGTGGCGAAGGGCGAGAAGACGCTCGACGACCTCATCCCGGAGGCCTTCGCGCTGGTGCGCGAGGCGTCGAAGCGGACGCTCGGCCTGCGCCACTACGATGTGCAGCTGGTGGGCGGCCTCGTGCTGCACTCCGGCGCGATCGCCGAGATGATGACCGGGGAGGGCAAGACGCTCGTCGCGACGCTGCCCCTGTACCTCAACGCGCTGTCGGGGAACCCCTGCTTCCTGGTCACGGTCAACGACTACCTGGCGAAGCGCGACTCCGAGTGGATGGGGCCGATCTTCAGCTACCTGGGGCTCGAGTGCGGCGCGATCCAGGCCGGCATGAGCGCGCAGGAGCGCCTGCCGATCTACCGCGGGGACATCGTCTACGGCACGAACTCCGAGTTCGGCTTCGACTACCTGCGCGACAACATGAAGCAGCGCGTCGAG
>CAZDYS010000430.1:1865-3950 GCA_964509445.1 uncultured Planctomycetaceae bacterium | reverse complement strand
TGGTGGAGGCGGCGGGAATCGAACCCGCGTCCCGGAATCTCCCGACACCGAACGTCTACGCGCATAGTCCGTGGTCAGTTCTCGCGATCAGGTCGCCCACGGACAGGCAACCCTCACGCCAGCCTCTCTGATGTCTCGCCGGTCTGCCGAAAGGCGGAGCTCGCCGGCCAGTCCGCTGTTGGCGTCCCCTGCGGGCCGCGGACATACCCGCGGGGGACGGCTGCTAGAGTGAACTAGGCAGCAAGAGCAAAATCGTTGGCAAGTAAGTTGCCGTTCCCGAGAGGATGAAGCGGGGTTTCCTCGGGACCCCCGACGCGCAGTTCGGAGCGAATCGAAACCGGTCGAAACCAGTGCGCCCCCACTGAGCCCGGCATCCTAGCAGATCCGGGCCGAGGACCGCAGCCCGGCGGGGAAACCGGGTGCGCGACGGCGATCCGTGCTCCTCCGGCTTCGCGCGCGACGTGCGACCCGGAGAATCGGGTCCGCGAGGTCGCTCGGTCGTCGAGCTCCCCGGCCCGCCGGCGAAGCGGAGATCGTGCGCCCGCGCGCTCGCGGCAGGACCTTCGCGGAGATCGGCGTTCGGCTCGACGTCGCAGAGGACGCGGCGCGAAAACGGTTCCGGAAGGGGTCGCGTCGCCGGCGCGGAAGGGAGTCGCCGCGGACGCGCCCTGCAGGGGCCCGGGGAACACGCACGCCCCGGGTCCCGTCCCAGGGACCGTGCCGGTGCCCCGGTATCCGAATCCGCCCGGACGAGCGACAATGCCGACAGGGCTCCGGCCTCCCCCCCTCTCCGACCGGCTCTTCCTCCCCTCACCCCTGCATGAGACGTCTCACGCCTCTGTTCGTCTCCCTCGCGGTGACGACCTCGCTCTCTCTCCCGGCCGCCCAGCGCACCTCGAAGCTCGAAGACGAGCGCTCCGTCCTCGCGGCGGTCGACCGCTCCCTCTCCCTGTGGAAGGTCGCCCACGGCGACAGCTGGAGCCTCGTGCGCGATCACGAGTCCGGCTTCGCGAGCTTCCTCTACGGCGGGTCGCGCGACTACGGCCTGCGCCCGGTCTCGGACGCCGACTTCGCGGACCTCGCGCGCGTCGCGCTCCAGGAGACCGAGACCCTCCACGGCGTGTCTCCCTCGACGCTCGTGCTCGATCGGGTCGTGCACCTGCCGCTCGGGCTCGTCGGGAGCACGGACAAGATGACCGTGCGGTTCCGGCAGGAGCTCGACGGCGTCCCGGTCCACGGCGGCTCGATGAACGTGCTGTTCGACACGGGCGGCAAGCTCCTCTCCGTCGACAGCCTCGCGATTCCGGAAGTCACCGGCCTCGCGTTCCGCGCGAGCCTGCCGGACACCCAGGCGGAGCTCCTGGCGCGGTCCTGGTTCCAGCTCGAGAGCGGCGCGCCGGCCACCGAGACCACGGCCCCGGTGCTGAAGGTCGTGCGCACGACCACGGGCAAGCTCGTCACGCCCCGTCTCGTCTGGGAGGTCACGGCCTACTTCCGCGCGCCCGACTTCCCGCTGGAGGGCACGACCTACCGTCTCGACGCGAACACCGGGGACGTCGTGCAGCGCGAGAACGCGGTGCACAACGACGTGTCCGGCAACGTCAAGTCGCTCGCCACGCCCGGCACCGGTCCCGACGACGCGGGCAACCCGGCGGTCGCCCAGAACATGCCCTACGTCACGGTCACGAGCTCCCAGGGCTCCGCCGTGACGGACGCCGACGGCAACTTCACGATCGTCGGCGCGACCGCGCCGGTGACCGTCACCGTGCAGTACGAGGGCCTCTACGCCGACACCGTCAACCAGGGCGGCGGCGACTACTCGTTCACCACGACGCTGAACGCGGCGTCCGGGAACGACATCCTCATGAACGCGAGCCCGGCGGAGTACACGACGGCCGAGGCCAACGCCGCGCTGTGGATCGCGAAGATGCGCGACTGGACGCGCGCGACGAACCCCTCGGACGCGATCTCCGACTTCCAGGCCACGGCGAACGTCAACATCAACTCGAGCTGCAACGCGACCTTCGACGGCTCCGCGGTCAACTTCTTCCGCGAGGCCGGCGGCTGCGTGAACACCAGCTTCTC
>CAZDYS010000430.1:0-1765 GCA_964509445.1 uncultured Planctomycetaceae bacterium | reverse complement strand
GCGGACGTCCTGCTCAACGCCTGGATGAACGCCTACGACGACGCCAAGATCAAGTCGATCATCGAGCTGCACTGGCTCACGCTCGACGACGACAACGGCAACATCTACGACGGGACGCCGAACCACGGCGACATCGACGGCGGCTTCACGGACCAGGGCTTCCCCGGGGTGCCGCTGCGGAACCTGACGATCACGAACGTCACCGAGCTCCCGAACACGCTGAACGAGAGCGGGCCCTACGCCGTCTCCGCCGACGTGGTCGCGAACTTCGAAGGCCCCGTCACCGGCGTCGACCTGCGCTACAGCGTGAACGGAGGCCCGTTCCAGACGGTCGCGATGAGCGCCGGCGCCGGCACGTCCTACAGCGCGTCGATCCCCGGCCAGCTCAGCCCTGCGAAGGTCCAGTACTACGTCGAGGCGGCGGACGGGGACGCGAACACCACGACCGAGCCGGTCGCGGCGCCGGCCGCGTTCTACGACTTCGCCGTCGGGACCCAGCAGTCGTTCTACCTGGAGGACTTCGAGAGCGGCGCGAACGGCTGGACCCACGTCACGAACAACGGCAACCAGGACGACTGGCAGCTCTCCAGCGAGCAGGGCCTGAACGGCGCCGCCGCGAAGTCCGGCGATCCCGGCAGCGCGTTCTCGGGGACGAACATCTGGGGCAACGACCTCGGTCCCTCGGGCTTCAACGGTGCCTACTCGAACGACGTCGACAACTCGCTCCTGTCGCCGGCACTCGACCTCTCCCGGGTGCGCGGCGCGACGCTGCGCTTCCGCCGCTGGCTGACCGTCGAGTGGGGTCTCTACGACTACGCGCGCGTGCTCGTCAACGGCACCGAGGTGTGGATCAACGAGCTCGACCAGGGCGACGTCCTCGATACCTCCTGGCAGACCGTCGAGATCGACATCTCGCACCTCGCGGACTGCAACCCGTCGGTGCAGCTCGAGTGGAACCTGCGCTCCGACGGCGGGCTGACCTACGGCGGCTGGAACATCGACGACGTCGAGATCCTCACCGTGATCGGCACGCCGGCGGCCGCCTTCGCCGCCTCTCCGACCTCCGGCACCGTGCCCTTGACGGTCGCCTTCAGCGACGCGTCCACGGGCGGGCCGACCTCCTGGAGCTGGGACTTCGGGGACGGCTCGACCTCCACGCAGGCCAGCCCGAGCCACACCTACACCACGCCCGGCACCTACGACGTGAGCCTGACCGTCAGCGGGCTCGGCGGCAGCGACACCGAGACCAAGCTCGGCTACGTCGTGGTCGACCCGATCGCGGCGCCGGAGGCGGGCTTCTCCGGAGCTCCGCTGACGGGCGTCGCGCCGCTCGCGGTCACCTTCGCGGACGCCTCCGTCGGAGACGTCGCCGCCTGGAGCTGGGACTTCGGCGACGGCTCGACCTCCACGCAGGCCAGCCCGAGCCACACCTACGCCGCCGCCGGCAGCTACGACGTGAGTCTGACCGTCAGCGGCCCGGGCGGGAGTGACACGGAGACGAAGCTCGACTACGTCGTCGTCGCCGAACCGGCCCCGGAGGCGGGCTTCACGGTCTCCCGTCGATTCGCGCGCAAGGCGCGCGAGATCTCGTTCCGCGACGTCTCGACCGGCGCCGTGGACACCTGGCTGTGGGACTTCGGGGACGGCACCACCTCGACCGACCAGGACGCGACCCACGCCTACCGGCGCTCCGGCCTGTACACCGTCTCCCTGACGGTCACCGGCCCTGGCGGGTCCGACACGCGCACCAAGGTCGGCCACATCC
>CAZDYS010000429.1:0-3952 GCA_964509445.1 uncultured Planctomycetaceae bacterium | reverse complement strand
GATCGCGCCGTGCGACGTCACCGTCTCGGCCTTGAGAGTGCCGGTGACCGATCCCGTATCCGCAACGTCGACGGAGGGAGCAACGAGCTCTCCGTCAACCTCACCTTTGACGACGACCCGGCACTTCGCTTTGAGCTTGCCCGGAGCGCCTCCGCCCGGCGGCTCGAGCGCGAGGTCGCAGCGCTCCAGCCCGACGGCCCGCACGAGCTCGGGGACCGCGTCCCACACGCGCTGCTCGATCGGCCGGCCGGCGCCGAACCACAGCACGCGCTCGGGCGGCGTCCCGCGCTCGACCAGTCGCTCGAGCACGTGCTGCCCGGGCACGACGTGCCCGCCCGTTCCTCCGCCGGCGAATGCGACGGGACCGATCCGCGCCTGGGCGACCATGGCCGCCGATGCTGCGCTCAGTCCGGCAGCGTTGCCACCGTCAGAGCCGGGATCGTCCCGAAGACGTGCGGTTCGCCGCCGGCCGGCGGCCACCCGGCGGGCTCGGTCGCCACGGGCTCGCTCGGAGTCCGGGACGACACGCGCCGCGACCCCGCGTCCGTCCCGGTGGAATCCGAGCGGGACAGCGTCGCGTCCGTCGCACGGGCTCCCGGCGCCTGGTCGCGCACGAAGAACACGGGGACGGTCTCGACCACGGACTCCGCGGACGGGGCCGCGTAGGGTCCTTCGAGGTCCCGCGCCAGACCCCGGAAGACGCCGGGGGCCTCCAGCAGGAGGATCAGCGTGCAGCCGAGCAGCAGGGGAAACGCGACCTGGACCTTCAACGGACCCCCTTGTCGGAGCGACGCGTGAGCGGACGGACCTCGTTCGAGACGATCGTGCGCGCCTCGTCGAGGGAGACGGCCGTCGCGTCCTCGGGCAACACGAGCTCCTGTCCGACGCGCAGGCGATTCGCGTCGATGCTCGGGTTGAGCTTCTCGATCTCCTTCCAGCGCTCGCCGCTGCCGAGCGCGCGCTCGGCGATCTTCCACAGACTGTCCCCGGACTGCACGCGGTAGGGAACGCCGTCCCCGGCAGCCACGAACGGCGCCTTCGCGACGGATTCCAGCGGCTTCACGGCGGGCCCACCGGGAAGGAGGATCTTCTGCCCGACCGCGAGACGGCGCGCGTCGAGCTTCGGGTTGAGCTTCTCGATCTCGGCGACGCGCTTCATCGTGCCGAGCTCGCGCATCGCGATCTCGCTGAGCGTGTCCCCCGGTCGAATCTCGTAGGTACGCGTGCCCGGAGCCGAGGCGCCCTTCCTGCCTCCGGCCGCTTGCGACCGTCCAACTTGCGGACGCTCGCCTTCGGACAGCACGGACTCGCGGCGCAGGGCCTTTCCCTGGGGAGCGACGTCGGTCGTCGCCGCCCCGGTCGGCTGCGCGACGGTCTGGGCCTGCGGCTGCGCGCCGCGCGGGACGATCCCGCCAGCGGAGGGGTTCGCCCGATGCTGCGCCGCGTTCGACTCCGCCGCCTGCGCGACGGCGTCGCGGGCCGCCTGCTCCGCGCGTCGACGCTCCTGACGACGACGCTTCGCCTCCTCCTCGATGGCGGCGCGGTCGAGCCCCTTGTTCTCCTTGCGCTGGACCGGCGAGGTCATCGTCACGCGGCGCGCCCCTTCGGGAGCTCGCGCGACCTCCTCCGAGCCCGGACGGACCTCCTTGGAAGCCGCGTGGGCGATCGCGGGGTCCGGCTCTCCGTCCCAGACGAGGACGGCGACCACGGTGACGACGAGGAAGAGCAGGGCGACTACGCCGTAACGTTCGATGGACTGCATGGGTAGAGATCTTCGTGGGTCTTCTTGGCCGCGCCGAGAGCGAGACCGACCGCGAGAGCGGAGACGAGGAGCGACGTCCCGCCGTCCGACAGGAACGGCAACGTCATCCCCTTGGGAGGCGCCAGGCCCGACACGACCTGGACGTGGAGCATGGCCTGGGTTCCGACGGACACGAGCAGCCCGAACGACGCGAGCGCCTCGAAGCGCTCCCGCAGGGACAGCACGAGGCGCAGGGAGAACCACAGGAACAGCACGAGCAGCGCAAGCACGAGCCACATGCCGAGCAGGCCCAGCTCCTCCCCTACCAGCGCGAACACGTAGTCCGACTGCAGGTAGGGCACGCCGTCGTTGCGGAAGCCGCCCTGGGTGAGGCCGGCGCCGAACGCGCCGCCGGAGGACAGGGCGTCGAGCGTCTGGGTGACCTGCTCGTTTTGCACCTCTCCCATCCACATCCCGATCCGATCGCGGATGTAGGGCACGAACGCGCTGGCAGCGATGAACGCGCCTCCGCCGATCGTCGCGAGCGCCGCGCCGACGGGCAGGAGACGCGCACCTCCCACCCACATGGTGGAGAGCGCGCACAGGAGCAGGAGCATCGAGCCGCCCAGGTCGGTCTCGATCAGGATCAGGAAGAAGAACGTCAGCGCCACGAGCAGCATCGGCATCACGCCGCGCCGCAGGTCGTGCACGCGGACGCCCAGCTTCACGCAGCGATCGGCGAGCCAGAGCACCAGGATGATGCGCGCCAGCTCCGAGGGCTGGAAGGCGACCGGGATGCCGATCGGGTGCAGCTCGAGCCAGCGGAACGCCCCGTTGCGCGGCGCCCGGAACGGCTCGATGAACACGCACAGGAGGCACAGTCCCCCGAGCACCATCAGGTGCGGGAGGAAGCGACGAATCCCCGCGGGTCCGATCCGGAACGCGGCCAGGAGGATGCCGACCGCGGCGAGCCGGAAGATCGCCTGCGTCTGGAGCTCGGCCCGGAAGACCTCCTCGCTCTGGGTCGTCGCGGCGTGGCTCACCTGCACGAGGAACCCGACGCCGATCAGCGCGAGCACGACCAGGAACAGGCGCGTGGCCGGCCGCAGCGGATCGTGGACCTCCGCCTTGCGCGCGAGGTCCTCGACGAACCCGTGGATCGTGAGCTGCTCGGCTCCGACGTTTCTCGTGGTGGCGCGAGCCATGGTCAGCGCACCTTCAAGAGAGCCAGGCTCGCCATGGCGCCGCAGGCCGCCAGGATCCAGAAGCGCGTCACGACCTTGACCTCGTGCCAGCCCTCTTCCTGTCGCTGGAAGACGCCGCCGTAGCGCTCGAGGCCGTGGTGGATCGGCGCCAGCGTGAACAGGCGTCGGCCGCCCGTGCGCTGGTACCAGAGTCGCTGGACGAGGCTCGTCCCGAGGTCGATCACGAAGACCGACGCGATCAGGGGCAGCACGAGCTCCTGCTTGGAGACCAGGGCCATCCAGGCCATCGCCCCGCCGAGCGGGAGCGAGCCGGAGTCTCCCATGAAGACCTGCGCCGGGTAGGCGTTGAACCACAGGAAGCCCATGCAGGCTCCGCAGAGAGCGCCTCCCATGACCGCCATCTCCGAACCGCCGGAGACGTGCGGCAGGTTCAGGTAGCTCGTCCAGTCCGGACGACCGGTCACGTAGCAGAAGATCAGGAGCGCGACGCCCGAGATGATCATGCAGCCGGTCGCGAGACCGTCCATGCCGTCGGCGATGTTCACGGCGTTCGCGGACCCGACCACGACGAACCACTCGAACGCGAGAAAGAGCGCGACGCCGAGGACGCCCCAGGTGCTCAGCGGCACCACCGCGTCCTTGAAGAACGGCGGGAACAGGTCGAGGACGGTCCCTCGTCCGGTGATCTTCGCCGTCCAGCAGAACGCGCCGAGCGCCGCGAGCGTGATGGCGCTGAGGCCGAGCATCTTCGCGCGCTCGCTGAGCCCCTTGCAGCCGGGGATGGTGAGCTTCTTGTAGTCGTCGGTGAACCCGACGGCGGCGAGCCCCGCCACCAGCAGGATGCCGAGCACGACGTAGCTGACGTCCAGCCGCGACCACAGGATCACGGAGAGGAGCATCGCCGCGACGAGGAAGCTGCCCCCCATCGTCGGCGGCTTGTCCTTGCCGGAGGCCTTGGCGTGGAGCGCCAGCCCGGGCGCGTCCGTCTTCTCGACGTGCCCCGTGA
>CAZDYS010000428.1:0-3962 GCA_964509445.1 uncultured Planctomycetaceae bacterium | reverse complement strand
CGGCCGCCCGCAGGAGCTCGAAGGTGCCCTGGACGTTGATCCGGAAGCTCAGGCCCGGGTCCTCCACGGACCGGGGCACGGAGACCAGCGCCGCGTGGTGGAACACGCCCCGCACGCCCTCGCAGGCGTTCCGGGCCGCCTCGGGGTCGTCGACGGACCCCTGCAGGAACTCCACCGGCGCGCCGGAGCCCGCCTGACCGACCTCCCGCCCCTCGAGGTTGTGCATCCGTCCCCCGCTCAGATCGTCGAGGATCCGCACGCGATCGCCGCGCGCGAGCAGGGCGTGGACGATGTGGGAGCCGATGAATCCCGCGCCGCCGGTGACGAGGTAGAGCGCCATGGAGGGACCCTATCGAGTCGGCACCCCCCGAAAGCCAACCAAACTCCGCGTCTGTGTGGCCTCCCCACGGAGAACGGGCGCCTTGTCCATCCCACAAGGCGCCCGAGGAGCTTCCCCAAGAGGGAACCGTCCGAGGAGGAGCAGGTCTGCCTTCCGAGCACCGGAGCTCGGAGGCGGTGGGCGGCCCTTCCCGGCCAGAGAGGAGTCGTCGCCCGGCTCGTTCCTCTTCGTGTTCCCCCGCGCAAGCGAGGGTCGGCCGCCGGGCGAACCCCGCCTTCCACTCTTTTTGTGGAGCGGGCCCCTTGGAGCGCGTCGACCCCGCACCTCTACTCGGGCTCCATGGGTGCCCATCGAGCCCTCGCCTTCCACGAGACGCCCCGGGAGCTCGCGGACGAGCTCGTCCGGGTTGGCCTGGAGGAGGCGGTGCGCCCACCGGTCGTCCTCGACCCGGCCTGTGGCGAGGGAGCGCTGCTGGAGGCGGCCCTGCGGGCCGGCCTCCCGCCGGATCGGGTCCGGGGACTCGAGCTCGACCCTGCGCGGGCGGAGGCGACCCGGGAGCGACTGGCTCCCCTCGGAGTCGCCCCCGAGCAGATCCGGACCGCCGACGCCCTGCGCGAGGCGTGGCCGGCGGCGGACCTGGTCCTGGCCAATCCGCCCTGGGCCAGCTTCTCGGGCCGGCAGGCCGTCCGGAGTCGGTCTCGGGAGAGCGGGCGAGGCGGTTGGCCCTCTCTCCACGGCGCGTTCCTCGAGCGCATCGCCCACCACCTCCACGAGCACCAGGGGCGAGCGGGCGTTCTGCTGCCGGCCTCGGTCTGCAGCTTGGCCGGCTACCGAGACCTCCGAGCCCGCGTCGAGGAGCTCGCGCGCGTCGCCCAGGCCCCTCGCGCTCTGGGCGAGGACCGCTTCCCGGGCGTCACCGAGCCGGCGGTGCTCCTCGTCCTCGACGCGCGGCCGGGACCCTCGGTCGGCTGGGAGACCGCCGAAGAGGACGCGATCGCCTGGAGAGGAGCGCTCGCCGGCCATCCGCGGCTGCCGGCCGAGGCGTTCGGGGACATCGGCGTCCACTCCGGGAACGCAGCCCGTCGCCTCGTGCGACCCCTGGAGGAGGCGCCGGACGCCCCGGTGCGCGAGGGCCGGGACCTCGCCGCCTTCCGGCTCGCCCCACCGCGGCGTGGGCTCGACCTGCAGCTCACGCGGAGCCCCGAGGTCCGCTTCCGCATGGCCTCGCGAGAGCGCTACCGCTCGGTCCCGATCCTGTTGCGACAGACCGCGGACCGCCCGATCGCGGCCCTCCACGAGCCGGCGACCTGGTTCCGCAACTCGCTGCTCGCCTGCTGGGCCCCGCCCAGCCTCGACCCCGCCTTCGTCGTCGCGGTGCTGAACGGCCGCGTGAGCGCCGCCTGGCACCGGCACGCGTTCGCCGATGCGCGCCAGCGCAGCTTCCCCCAGGTCAAGATCGGGCACCTGCGGCAGCTCCCGTTCCCCGTCGCCGCTCGGACGGAGGCCCCCCGTGAACACGACCGGATCGCCACGATCAGCCGCGCGCTCCACGGTGCGCCCGCGGATCCCGACGCGCTCCGAAGCGAGCTCGAACGCCTGCTCGCGAACCTCTACCGGCTCCCCGCACGGCTGAAGGCGGAGCTCCGGGAGACGGACGGGGCGCGCCGCGCGACAAGCCTCGGCTGACCGCTTCGGGCGACGGGCACTTGCCGTAGACTGCGGCGCTCGATGGCTCCCCGACGCTCCAAGACGATCGCTGCCGGCAAGAAGGCGCAAACGCGCAAGATCGCGCGTGACACGCCGATGATGGAGCAGTTCTGGCGTGCGAAGAAAGAGGCGCCGGACGCGCTGCTCTTCTTCCGGATGGGCGACTTCTACGAGCTCTTCCACCAGGACGCGGTCACCGCTTCCCGCGAGCTCGGCCTGACGCTCACGGCCCGCTCGAAGGGTGCCGACTCGATCCCGATGGCGGGCGTGCCGGTGAAGGCCGCCGAGGGCTACGTGATCCGCCTCGTGCGCAAGGGGCACAAGGTCGCGATCTGCGAGCAGCTGCAGGATCCGCGCCACGTCAAGGGCATCGTCGACCGCGGGATCGTGCGCGTCGTCACGCCGGGGACCCTGACCGAGGACGACGCGCTGGATGCCCGCGCGCCCAACTTCCTCGGCTGCCTCTTCCGCGGAAAGACGAGCGCGGCGCTGGCCTGGGTCGACCTCTCCACCGGACGGCTGCTTGCGACCGAGCTCGCGCACGAGGACGTCCCGGACGAGCTCGCGCGCGTACGACCGGCGGAGCTCCTGGTCGCGCCGGACACGCTGGAGCAGGAGCCGTCCTGGAAGAGGACCATCGAGAACGAAGGAGAGATCGCGGTCAGCGAGCGTGACGACTGGCGCTTCGATCGCGACGGCGCCCTGCGCCGGCTGACCGGGCACTTCGGCGTGAAGAGCCTCGCGGGCTTCGGCGTCGAGGACGACTCGCCGATCGTTCCTGCCGCGGGCGCGCTGCTGGAGTACGCCGAGGAGACGCAGAAGGCTTCCTGCGATCACATCCACGGGATCTCGCGCGTCACCGCCACCGATCACCTCGTGCTCGACCGTGCGACGCGCACGTCGCTCGAGCTCGTCGTCACGCAACGCGAGGGTCGACGAGAAGGAACGCTGCTCGACACGATCGACGCGACGCTCACCCCCATGGGCTCCCGGCTGCTGCGCGAGTGGGTGCTGGCTCCGCTGCGTCAGGTCGACCCGATCCGCCGGCGCCAGCAGGGTGTCGCGGAGCTGGTGGACGGACCGTTCCTGCGCGAGGACCTGCGCGCCGTGCTCGACGAGGTCGTCGACATCGAGCGGCTCGTCGGTCGGATCGCGACCGGTCGCTGCAACGCGCGCGACCTGGTGGCGCTGGCCCGCTCGCTGCAGCACGTCGGACCGCTGCGCGAGAAGCTCGACGGGGCCCACTCGAAGATCCTGTTCGAGCTGATCGAGCCCCTCGATCCTCTGCAGGACCTGACCGACCGGGTGACGAGGACGCTGGTCGACGATCCCCCTCCGACGATCAAGGAGGGCGGGCTCGTCCGCGACGGGTACTCCGAAGAGCTCGACGAGCTGCGGCAGATCGCCGGGGACGCGAAGTCCTGGATGGCGCGCTTCCAGGCCGAGGAGGCCGAGCGCACCGGCCTCCCGGGGCTCAAGATCGGCTTCAACTCCGTGTTCGGGTACTTCCTCGAGGTGCCGCGCGGTCAGGTCGAACGCGTGCCCGAGCACTACGTGCGCAAGCAGACGATCAAGACGGCCGAGCGCTACATCACCCCCGAGCTCAAGGAGTTCGAGACGAAGGTGCTGCAGTCCGAGGAGCTCGCGCGCGACCTGGAGTACGACGTGTTCACGAAGCTCCGCGAGGTCGTGGCGGCCGAGGTCCGTCGCGTCCTCGGAACCGCGCGGGCCGTCGCGGAGCTCGACTGCCTCTGCGGGCTCGCCCAGGTCGCCGCGGAGAACCGCTACGTGGCGCCGACGATCGACGACGGCCCGCGCATCGAGATCGTCGAGGGACGTCACCCCGTGATCGAACAGTCCCCCACCTGCGAGACGTTCGTCCCGAACGACTGCCTGCTCGACACGGAGAGCCACC
>CAZDYS010000427.1:0-3963 GCA_964509445.1 uncultured Planctomycetaceae bacterium | reverse complement strand
CACTTGCCGAGGATCTCGTCGTGGCTTCGATAGAAGGACTCGTCCTCGTCGGAGAAGCTCATGACCCAGGCGTGGGCGAAGGTGCCGAGCACCGGGATCCCGAGCCGACGGCCGGCCTCCACGTTGCTGGTCCCCACGGCGCCCGCGAGGTAGCTCGCCCGCGCGACGAGCTCGCCCGCCTCGGGGCCGTGAGCGCGCCGCGTCCCGAAGTCCACGATCGATCGCGCCGCGCGCTACGTCGTCGACTCGGCGATCGACGAGAACGCGCGTCGACCCACCTACGGCCGCGGCGGCTTCTACGAGGAGGAGATCGGGGCGTTCCTCTACCAGCGCGGTCGCGGCTCGCGCTCCTCGTTCCCGCTCACGGCTGCCGGCGTCACCGCGCTGCACGGCGTGGGGATCTACTCGGACGAGGCGATCGGGCTCGGGCTCGACTACCTGCGGCGCGGGCTGCACAAGTTCAACCACGACTACGGCAACAGCGGGCACTACTTCTTCTGGTACGGCCACTACTACGGCGTCCAGGCGATGTACACGGCCGGCACCTCGTCGCAGATCAACTACTGGGAGCCCTACTTCCAGGAGGTGCGCACGAAGCTCCTGTCGATGCAGCAGCAGGACGGCTCCTGGCCGAACCTGACGGGCCCCGGCCCCGCCTTCGGAACCGCCATGGCCGTGCTGATCCTCGAGCTCCCCTACCGCTTCCTGCCCATCTTCCAGCGCTGACTCCATGTCCACGTCCCAAGAGCGGCTCACGTTGAGCGCGACCCCCGCGGTCGAGCGCCTCCTGGCGCGACTGGGCTCGCGCCTGCGCTCGCTCGTGTGGATGCACGGCATCGGCACGGTGCTGGCCGTCGTCGCCGGCTGGCTCGCGTTCGCCTTCTTCGCGGACCGCGTGCTGCGCGTGCCGGACGTCATTCGCCTGGGGCACGGCGTGGTGCTGGTCGCGCTCGTCGCGTGGTTCACCTGGCGTGCGCTGGTCCGGCCGCTCTCGCGCGTCCCCGGCCCGCGCGGTTTGGCGCTCCTGTTCGAGCGCAAGCACCCGGAGCTCGGCGAGCTCCTGATCAGCGCGGTCGAGTTCCAGAACCCGCGACCGGAGACCGACCTCGGCAACCCGGACCTGATCCAGCGCGTGCTGCGCCAGGCGGAGGAGCACGCCGGTTCGCTGCGCGCCCAGGAGGTGCTGGACGTGGTCGCGCCGCGCAAGCGGGGCGTGCTCGGTCTCGTCAGCACGCTCGCGATCGTCGCCTTCGGGCTGTGGCAGCCTCAGCTCAGCGGCATCTTCCTCGACCGCTTGCTCGGAGGCTCCGCGCGCTGGCCGCAGGAGACCCACCTGTCGGTCCTCGTCCCCGGCCTGCCGGCATCCGCGCGCGTCGAGGAGACCCCCGAGCTGCTCCGCCTGCGGGTCGCCCGCGGCACCGACCTCCCGATCGTCGTCAGCCCCGAGGGCGTCGTTCCGGCGGGGGTCCTGCTGCGCTTCTCGACCGGGCGCGATCTCGTGCTGCCCCAGACCGGCGGCGGCTCGTTCCGCACGCTGCTGCGCTCGGCCCAGGAGGACCTGAGCTTCTCCGCCACCGGCGGCGACGACGAGGACGGCCTGCCGCGCGTCGAGGTCGAGGTGCTCCAGCCGCCGGACGTGGAGTCGATCGCCATCGTGGTCACCCCGCCCGCCTACAGCGCGCTGCCGGAGCGCGTGGAGTTCAACCAGAACGTCGACGTGCTGGCCGGCTCGCGCGTCGCGGTGCACGTCCTGCCTTCGCCGCGGGAGGCGACCGGCGCCGCCCGCGTCCTGCCGGCGGACGAGCTGGTACCGCTCACGGCCGCGGCGTTCCCGCTCGACCCGAGCGCGCGCGAGGCGACGGACGCCCAGGACGTCGAGCAGCCGGGGCTTGTCTTCGAACGCGTGGCCACGGACTCGTTCCACTTCTCCGTCGCGCTGCGCGACGACACGGGCCTCGACAACCCGGACCCCGGTCTCTTCCGCGTCACCGTGACCGAGGACCGCGTGCCCGAGGTGCAGGTCCTCTCCCCCGCCCGCACGGACTTCGCGCTCGTCGAGGGCGGCGCCATCCCGCTGCGCGCCCGTGCGCACGACGACTTCGGCGTCGTCGACCTGACCTGGCGCGTTTCGCGTCTCGCGGCGGACAACCAGTGGCAGGAGACCGCCCGGGGTGCGTTCCGTCCGATCCCCATCGAGGCCGAGGAGGGCCTCGCGGTCGCGGGCTCCGTGCGCCTCGAGGTCGCGGACCTAGGCACGGAGGAGCTGCCGGTGGCGGTCGACCAGCGCTTCGCCTTCGAGCTCGAGGCCACCGACAACCAGGTCCCGGAGCCCGGCCTCGGACGCGCGCCGCGCGTCGAGGCGCGCGTCGTCACCCCCGAGGAGCTCCTGCGTCGCATGCAGGACCGGCTCGGTCGTGCGCGCATGCAGACGATCGCGCTGTCGGACCTGCAGCTCGAGAAGCGCACGCGCGTCGAGGAGCTGCTCGAGGCCCTGGAGTCCGACGGGGACGCGGGCGCCGGAGAAGCGGTCGCCCTGGCCTCCGCCCTCTCCGGAGAGCGCCGCGTGCTGGCCGACGCACAGGGGCTCACGCGCGAGCTGGCCGGCGTCGCGGAGGACATCCTCTACGCTCGCCTGGACGAGCGCGCCGAGCCGCTGCTCGAGCGTTACGACCGTCTGGCGTCGCAGCAGACCGAGCTGCGCTTCACGAGCGACCCCTGGCGCGTGCTGGCCGAGGCGGTGCGGAACGGTGAGGTGCAGGGCGGAGGGTTCGGCAAGGACCTCGTCGTGCTCGTGTCCATCGCGCTGGAGATCGCCGACGACCACGTCGCGGCGGCCGTGCGCTCGCTGGACGAAGCGGAGCGCGCCATCGAGGTCCGCGCGCGGCTCGATGCCCTGACCGCGGCCGCCGGACACCAGACCGCTGCACTGGAGCGCATCGACGCGCTGCTCGAGGAGCTCGCCCAGTGGGACAACTTCCAGAACATCCTGTCGCTCACGCGGGACATCCTGAACCGGCAGAAGGCCCTGCGCGAACGCACCCAGCAGTTCGCCTCGCAGAAGTAGCCCGATGAAGCACCTCGTTCGCTGCTTGTTGACGTGCTCGTTCCTGCTCCTCCCCCTGTCGGGTCGGGCGGTCGCCCAGGAGACGCTCGAGAACCGCGAGCTCGTCGGCATCGTCGAGGAGCAGGCGCAGCTCCTGCGGCAGCTCCAGCGCCTGCGCGGGACGATGGACGTGCTCCTGCAGCGCCTCGAGGCCGAGGGACGCACGCGCACGGCGGAGCTGGTGCGTCAGGCGCTCGTGAAGCTGGACGCGCGCTCGCTCGAGAAGGAGGGCGACCGGCCGGCGACGACCGAGGAGCGCATGGAGCGCGCCCGCGAGATGCTCTCCGACGGACGCCTGGTGCAGGCCCTCGAGAGCCAGACCGCGCTGGTCGACGACCTGGAGCGGCTCCTCGCGATCCTGCTCGATCGCAAGAACCTGGAAGCGCTGGAGGACAAGATCGCGCAGCTCGAAGAGCTGCAGCAGGAGATCGACGCGCTCGCGGACGACGAGAAGGAGCTGCGGGACAAGACGCGCGAGCTGCGCGAGGAGTCCTCGAACGCCCAGCAGCGCGCGCTCGAGGAGGGTCTCGAGGAGCTGATTCGCGAGCAGCGCGAGCTCCTCGCGGACAACGAGCGTCAGGGGCGCTCGACCGGGACGCTCGAGCTGGAGCAGCTGGAGCGTGCTCTGCAGCAGCTCCTGGAGGATCAGAAGACGGACGCCGAGATGTTCGCGTCCTGGGACCCGAGCCAGGACGAGGCGCTCGAGGTGGCCGGTGCGTTCCTGTCGGACGCGCAGCGCGCCGAGGAGCAGGCCGCCCGGCTCGAGCGCTCGGCTCGCGCGCTGCGGGAGGCCGCACGCAGCGCGGAGGCCGCGCCGAACCCGAGCACCAGCGCCGAGGACGAGGAGCGCGTTCAGAAGA
>CAZDYS010000426.1:0-3964 GCA_964509445.1 uncultured Planctomycetaceae bacterium | reverse complement strand
GTCCGAACGACGAGCGCCTCGACCTCGTCGATCCGGACCTCGTCTACGACGCCGGCGGATCGCTCGCCTGCGGCGGCGGGACGACGACGCTGGTCTACGACACCGCGACCGAAACGGTCGAACGGCAGTTCCTGAGCCTCGCCGGGACGCTGCGCAACTGCGCCGGCGGTCCCACGCCCTGGGGCTCCTGGATCACCTGCGAGGAGGCGCCGGTCCTCGCCAACGAGCACTTCGCGAAGGACCACGGCTACGCGTTCGAGGTCCCGGCCTCCGCCCAGGGCCCGGTCGCCCCCGTGCCGCTGCGGGACCTGGGTCGCTTCAACCACGAGGCCGCGGCCGTGCACGAAGAGAGCAGCGTCGTGTACATGACCGAGGATCGACCCGACGGTCTGCTCTACCGCTTCCGTCCCAAGCGCAAGGGAGACCTCACCGGGGGAGGCAGGCTGCAGGCACTCGCGATCCTCGACGCGCCGAGCACGGACACGCGCAACTGGTACGACTTCTCGGACTTCCCCGTCGGCATGCCGGTCGAGGTCGAGTGGATCGACCTCGACGACATCGAGGCGCCGCGCGACGACCTCCGGCAGCGTGGGTTCCTCGCGGGCGCGGCACGCTTCGCGCGCGGAGAAGGCATGTGGACCGGCGAGGACTCGATCTGGTTCGCCTGCACGAACGGAGGGCGCGCACGCGCGGGACAGATCTTCCGCTATCGACCGGGACCGGACGAGGGACGGCTCGCCCGGGAGACGAAGAACCGCGCGACGCTGGAGCTCCACCTGGAGTCTCCGTCGAAGAGCGTGCTCGACGCCTGCGACAACCTGACGGTGACCCCCTGGGGCGACCTGCTCGTGTGTGAGGACGGCGGTGGGCCCAACCACCTCGTTCGCGTGACGAGCTCCGGTCAGGTGCATCCGTTCGCCCGCACGACGCTGTCGGAGCTCTGCGGCGCGACGTTCTCTCCCGACGGAACCACGCTGTTCGTGAACGTGCAGCGGCCCGGGATCACGCTCGCGATCCGCGGCCCGTGGCCGCGCTCCTAGAGGACCTCTTCCTTGAGCGAACCGACCGACGCGCGCGGCGCGGCCTTCGTCCCCGCCGCGCTCGCGCTCCTCGTCGCCTTCGCGGCCTCGACGACGCTCGCCGTCGAGGGGCTGACCGACACGTCCCTCCCGGGCTGCGGCGAGGAGAGCGCCTGTGGACGCGCCGCCGACTCCGTCTGGGGCACGGTTCCGCTCCTGGACTGCCCGCTCTCGTTCCTCGGAGTCGCGTTCTTCGGCGGTCTCCTCGGCGCGTGGTTCGTCTCCCGGGGCCGCCTGCCGAAGCCGCTCAGCTGGCTCACGCTCGTCGGCGCGACGGGCTCGCTCGTCCTGATCGGCGCCATGCTCGCGGGGGGCTACCTGTGCCTCTACTGCGCGGTGGTCCACGCCGGCAACCTCGCGTTCACCTGGCTCGCCCGTCGCGGCAGCGCGGACGCGGAGACGCGCTCCCTCGCCCTGCCTGCGTTCGGCACCGTCGCTCTGCTCGCGCTGCTCGTGCTCGTTCCGCTGCACCGCAGTCGTGAGGGCCGCCTGGAGCAGCGCGCGGAGGAGGAGCTCCGCACGTCCGTCGCCGCCGCCGGTACGACCACGGCGCCGAGCGGCTTCACCGGCCGGTTCCGGCAGGGACCGCGGGAAGCGCGCGTGCGCATCGTGTTCTTCACGGACTACCAGTGCCCCGACTGCCGGATCCTCGAGGCCCAGGCCCGGGACGTGCTCGGCCGTCACGACGACGTGTCCCTGTCGGTCAAGCACTTCCCCTACTGCACCGACTGCAACCGTCGCGCGCGCGAGAAGGGCCAGAACCGCCACCCCAACGCCTGCCGCGCGGCACGCGCCGCAGAGGCCGCGGGCATGCTGGCCGGAGACGAGGCCTTCTTCCGCATGCACGAGTGGCTGTTCGAGCGGCGCGGCGCCTTCGACGAGCGGGAGCTCTTCGGCGCCGTCGACGCGCTGGGCCTGGATCGAGAGGCGTTCCTCGCCGCCGCGAACGGTCCGGAGACGCTCGAGCGCGTCGAGGCCGACATCGAGGAGGGCCTCGGACTCGGACTGGTCAACACGCCGATGATCTTCCTGAATGGCGCCGAGCTGAAGGGCTGGACGGCACCCCAGGCGCTGGTCCGCGCCGTCGAGGAGCTCTTGCGGACCGACGTCGGCGCCTCGAGCGCGGAGACGGACCGACCCGCAAGTGCCGTCGACAAGGTCATGGCGGACTGGAACGCCGCGCCGCGCGAGCGGGTCGGCGCGAGCGCGACGGGCGGCTGGTTCGGGTCGGACCTCGGCGCCGGGGTCGCCCGCGTGACCGTCTGGGGCGACTACCAGGACCCCGTGACTCGTGAGCTCGACCGGAGGCTGCGCGCCGCCCTCGCGGGCCTCGACGGGATCCACTACTCCTACCGGAACTACCCCCTCGACAAGGCCTGCAACCCGAGCCTGCCGAGGGACATGCAGCCCGGATCCTGCGACCTGAGCCGCGCGGCCATCGTCGCCATGCGCCTGGGCGGGCAGGAGGGCTTCCGGCGCATGCACGAGTGGCTGATGAGCCAGGAGCAGAAGCTCGACCGTGCAGGCGTCCTGCGGGGTGCGCGCCAGGTCGGCTTCCCGGAGGCGGACTTCGCGCGCGAGCTCGACGCCCCGGAGACGCAGCGCCTCCTGCAGGCCGACCTCACCGGCGGTCGCGCCGCCAACCTGCGCGCCGTCCCCGCCTTCCTCGTGGACGACCGCCGGATCCCGCGCTGGCGCACGGAGGGCCTCGAGATTCCCGAGCGCCTCCTCGCGACGCTGGCGGGAGACCGCTGACCCCGGGCGAAACGACAGCGGGGAGCCGAGGCCGAAGCCCCGGCTCCCCGCGAGGAACCGAGTCCTGCTAGTGGATCACTGGCAGAAGCTGAGGTTGTCGAGCGCGCTGGAGCTGGAGAACACCACGTCCATGCGCACCACGACCGACGCGTCGAACCCGTCGTCCTCGACGGCCGTGGCCGTCGAGTGCACACCGGGCTGATCCGCCAGGGTCGTCAGGTCGAGCGTGCCGTAGCCGGGCGCACCCTCGATCTGGATGTCCTTGGTCCAGCCGCCGGGCACCGTGTAGGTGCGCGTCGCGCCGGAGACGTCGGTCAGAACGACGCTCGCGTCCTGCACGCCGGGACCGAGGTCCACGTCGATCAGGTCCACCGAGAGCACCTCGGACGGAGACACGAAGTCGAAGGAGAGCGTGCCTCCGTCGCTGTCGTCGCTCGCCGTGTCGTAGATGCCCGGCACGGACTGCAGCGGGAGGTCCTGCAGGATCAGCGCGTTGCCGGTCCGCACGAGCAGGTCCTCGTCGTTGCCGCCGAAGTTCGGACCGAACTCCGACGTGTCGAAGATCGCCGGGCCGAGGTTCGGGCCCGAACCGGTGATCACGACCAGGTTGCCGAACTCCGTATCGATGTCCTGGCCGTTGACCAGGGCCGTCAGGAAGTCGTCCTCGGTCTCGAAGTCGAGCGTCACGCACTCGCGGCAGTCCGCGACGTCCGCACCGATCTCGATGTCGTCCACGAAGAAGTTCGTGACCGCGTCACCGACGATCTCGGAGAAGAAGGTCACCGTGTGCGCGAGGCCGTCGGCGTACGCACTGATGTCCACGGAGATGGGCAGGTAGCCGAGGTAGGGACCGTCCGACTCCATGGCCGTGTAGACCGTGTTGCCGTCGATCTCGACGCGCATGTAGTCCTGGCCGTTGCCACTCGCCGCCGGGATCTCCAGGGCGAAGCTCAGCGTGTCGGAACCGACCGGGATCACGACGGACTGCTCGACGAGGCCTTGCTCGAAGGCAGCGATACCGCCGAACCACGACCACCAGTCCCCGGTGTTGGGGCCGGTGCCACCGCCGAAGCCACAGCCACCGGCGTCACACAGCGTGGTGCCGAAGGTCAGCGAGAACTCGGTCCAGA
>CAZDYS010000425.1:0-3966 GCA_964509445.1 uncultured Planctomycetaceae bacterium | reverse complement strand
GGTCTCCGCGGCCCTGCGCTCCCTGGAGCGCGTCCCGACCGAGGTCCCGCCGCGCCCCCCGTGGCGGCGCGCGCGCGCCGAGGAGGTCGCGGTGCGGCGCCTCCTGCGCGCCGGCCGCGCGTTCGACCTGTTCCACACCGGGCACCTCCCGCTCGCGCGCGTCCCGCTCCCCACCGTGCTCACCCTGCACGACCTGCGCGACCTCGAGCTCCCGGACGTCTCCCTCGTGCGCAGGCTCGCCGCACCTCACGTGCTCACGGCCGCGATCCGCCGCACCCGCACGGTCGTCACGGTCTCGGAGACCGTTCGCAGCACCCTGAGGGAGCGCTTCTCCCCGCGGCGCGTGGTCGTGGTGCCGAACGCGGCCGATCACCTGGCCGTCCGTCCCCGTTCGGAGGAGCCGCGCGGGCTGCTGCACGTGGGGCACATCGAGCTGCGCAAGAACCTCGAGCTCCTGGTGCGCGTGCTCGCGCTGGACCCGAGTCTCGGCCCGCTCGTCCTCGTGGGAGCCCCCAAGGGACACGAGGACGAGCGTCTCCTCGCGCTCGCGCGCGACCTGGGCGTCGCGAACCGGATCGAGCTGGCCGGCGCGGTCGACGACGCGCGCGTCTGCGATCTCTACGCCGAGGCGGCCTGCGTGGTGCTGCCGTCCTCGCTCGAGGGGTTCGGTATCGGCGTGATCGAAGCCCAGCGCGCCGGAGTCCCGGTCGCCGTCTCCAGCGCGGGCGCCCTGCCGGAGGTCGCCGGCCCGGACGTTCCGGTGTTCTCCCCGGACGATCCGGCCGCGGCGGTCGAGGCGATCCGCCGCGCGACCGCAAGCTCCGCCGACGAGCGCGCGCGTCAGCGGGAACAGGCCAGCCGCTACTCCTGGGACGCGAGCGCCCGCCTGCTAGTCGACGCCTGGTGCGAGGCGGTCAGCGGCTGAGCCGGTGGACGCGGCCCGCCTCGAGGCGGCCGAAGGACCGCTCTTCCCCGTCGACGAAGCGCACCGTGACGTCTTCGACCGCGGTGCTCGTCCCGAGCCCGAGGTGCACGCGCGGCGCGCTCGCCGCGCAGTAGCTGAAGGCGCTGCGCACGCGCCGCGTGAGGACGCGCTCCCCCACGCGGCACTGCACGACGGCTCCCAGGGCCGGACGCCCGGTGGCAGTGCGCACGTCGAACGCGATCCACTCGCCATCCGCGGCGACCCGGTTGAAGAGCAGGTGCGCCGGGACGTCCCGGTTGACGACGACGACGTCCACGCCTCCGTCTCCGTCGAGGTCTCCGAAGGCGGCCGCGCGACTCGTCGCGGGCAGGGCCACGGAGACGCCACCGCGGGGCAACACCTCCTCGAAGCGACCTGCTGCAGAGCCGCGGAACAGGAGGTTCTCCTGGTCGAAGGTCCGCTCTCCGGGCACGTCCGGAGAGCGCGTCACGCGGCCGTTGGCCTCGTAGAGGTCGACGTAGCCGTCGTTGTCGAAGTCCATCAGCCCCATCCCGAAGCGGGTGTAGGGTCGACTCGCCGCGGTCAGGCCGACGATCGGCGTCTTGTCGCGGAACATGCCGCCGTCGTTGCGGAAGAACGAGTCCGGCTCGCCGGTCAGGTTGACGACCAGGAGGTCCTCGTCCCCGTCGTCGTCGAAGTCGACCGCGTGCGTCCCCATGCCCGCCTTCTCGCGTCCGTCCTGGTCGACCGCGCAGCCCATCGTGACGGCTCCGTCCTCGAAGCCGCGTCCCTCGCGGTTGAGCCACAGCTGGTTGGGCATCCCGTCGTTCGCGACGAACACGTCCTCCCAGGAATCGCCGTCGAAGTCCGAGACCACGATGCCCAGGCCGTTCCCGTACACCGTGCGGAGCCCCAGGTCCGCCGAGGCGTCCGTGAACGTCCCGTCGCCTTCGTTCCTGTAGAGGATGTCCGGCGCCGGCGCCTTGTAGCTGTTCGGGCTGCAGTAGTCGGCTTCCTGGAGCTTGGACTCGCACACGAGCTCGTTGGCGACCGACCAGACGATGTAGTTCACGACGAACAGATCGAGGTCTCCGTCGCGGTCGTAGTCGAAGAACCCGGCGCTCGCGCTCCAGGTGTCCCCTCCCACGCCCGCTCGCTCCGTGACGTCCTCGAACCGTCCGCCACCGAGATTCCGGAGCAGCACGTTGCCCGCGAGGTTCGTGACGTACAGGTCGACGAGGCCGTCGTCGTCGAAGTCGCCCGTCGCGACGCCCATGCCGTAGCCGGTGTCCTCGGCACCGCTGCCCGTGCTGACGTCGGTGAAGCGACCGTCTCCCTCGTTCCGGTACAGCCGGTTGCCGGGCATCGTCGCTCGTTCCGTCGCGTCCGCCGTCGCTCGTCCCCCCTGCACGAGGTAGAGGTCGAGGTCGCCGTCGTCGTCCATGTCGAACACGGCCGCGCCTCCACCCATGATCTCGGGGAAGAAGAGGCGATCCTCGCCGTGCCCCGACCGCCACGCGAAGGAGACGCCAGCATCATCGGCGCGCTCCTCGAACCAGGCCGACCCGACCTCCTCGGGGGACGGCGCCGCGGGCGACGACGTCTCCCCGCCGCACCCGACCAGGAGGGCGAGCGGCACCGCCAGCGTGTTCCAGACCTTCATTCGGCTTGCTCCCGGCGGCGCTTCTTCGCGGCGCGCTCGACCGCACGTTCGATCAGTCGCTCGACCTCGGCGATGCGACCGGGCATGTCGATCCCCAGTTCGCGCGCACGGGCCAGTTCCTCCTGGGCGCGCTCGACCTGATGACGCTTCGCGAGGACTTTCGCGAGCGAGAGGTGCGCCTTCGCGTCCTCCGGAGCGTCTTCCAGGTAGCGCGCAAAGCTCTCCTCGGCCCCGGCCCACTCCTTGGCGAACATCTGGGCCTTCGCGAGGTCGTGGAAGATCGCGGTGTTGCGCTGGTCGAGCTGGACCGCGCGGAGCAGGACCTCCAGGGCGGGCTCGTACTGCTCACCCTTCACCATCAGCGCTCCCTTCGCCGCCCAGGCGGGCCCGAAGTCCGGATCGAGCTCGATCACCTCGTCCAGCGTCTGCACCGCCAGCTCGGGCTCCCCCTGCGCTTCGAAGAGCCGCGCGAGGGTCAGCCGCGCGGGAACGTCCCGGGGCTCGAGCTCGATCCACTCCCGCGTCGTGCGCAGGGCGTCCTCCTCGCGCGCTTCCAGGAGGTAGGCCTCGACCAGCTGGGCGAAGAAGGAGGTGTCCCTCGGATCGGCGGCGCGACGCGCTTCGAGGCTCGCGATCACCTGGTCCGCCTTGCCGCGCTCGAGCAGCCGCGCGTTGCGCTGCGAGTCGGGAGCCCTGCGGTACTTGCGGAGCTCGACCTGCCACGGGTCGATCCAGAAGCGACCGGCCGGTTCCTCGTCCTCCGCGAGCGCGGTCGGAACGCTGACGCGTCGCTCGCTCCCCGACTGCCGGTAGGCCGTGTCGAGCAGCTGCGCGACGGTCGGGTCGCGCGGGTCGCGCTCGAACTGCTCCTCGAGCAGCTCGATCGCGCGCGCCTCCTCGTCGAGGTACAGGTGGAGGCGCGCCAGCCCCACCCAGCCGCCCATGAACTCCGGGCCGACGCGCGTCGCCTCCTCGAACGAGACGCGCGCGAGCTCCAGGTTCCCGTCGTCGAGAGCGGTGGAGCCGCGGCGGTAGTGGGCGGGCGCGTAGCTCGGGTCGAGCTCGATCACGCGGTCCATGTCGCGAATGGCGCCGGCCATGTCCTGCATCCGACCGCGGCACACGCCGCTGCGGTAGAACAGCTTCGGGTCGTCGGGAGCCCGGAGCTGGGCCTGCTCGTAGCAGGTGAGCGCCTGCGTGCGCAGCCCGACGACCTCGTAGGTCTTGCCGAGGTCGGCCCAGACGTTCGCGGGCTCCGGAGTCGCGCGCACCGCCTGCGCGGCGGCCTCGATGCGCGCGGTGACGTCCGGATCGATCTCCGCCAGGGTCGGCGGCAGCGGCGGCTCCAGGAGCCAGCCCTCGGGCGCCTCGGCACAGG
>CAZDYS010000424.1:0-3967 GCA_964509445.1 uncultured Planctomycetaceae bacterium | reverse complement strand
TCGCGCGCGCGCACCGCATGGGCCAGACGCGCACGGTCCAGGTCCACCGCCTGCTTGCGACGGACACGGTCGACGAGCGGATCCTCGAGCTTCTCGGCAAGAAGGCGAAGCTCTTCGAGGCCTTCGCGAGGGACAGCCTCGTGCACGAGGCGAAGGCGGCCGAGGAAGCCTCGATGGCGAAGGCCCTGCTCGAGGAAGAGCTGCGCCGCGTGGACGGCTAGGCGTGCTGCCTGACGAGGAGAAGCTCGGCTCGGACCCGGCTCGCGGCCCTTGCACCGCTACACTCTCTCCCGCGCGGAAGTGGCGAAACTGGTAGACGCGCCGGATTTAGGTTCCTGTGCCCGCGAGGGCGTGCGGGTTCGAGTCCCGCCTTCCGCACCCGACCGCGATCGAACGCGCGTCTACTCCCCTCCGGCGCTCGCCCCGACGGCGTCCTGCTCTTCTCGAGCCGAGGGCACTCCTACCCCCTCCCCGCGCGCCGGGTCCGAGGTCATCGCGGACGCCGGACCCTTCGTGGTCGGGAACACCGCGAGCACGTAGGAGTGGTACACCGGGTGCACGTGAAGACGGATCCGCTCCTCGGCGCCCGTCGGGCGACCCTGCACGTCGACGGCGCGCAGGCGGAGCTCGTGATCTCCGGGAGGTAGCTCGAGGCGCACCGCCTGGAAGGTCGCCGGCAGCATCCCCCAGATGCGCGTGTCGACGCGCTCGAAGCCGGTCCAGAGCGCGAGCCCCAGGTCGGCCAGGAGCGCGGCGCCCTGGTCGTTGCCCGCGAGCTCTCGCTTCGCGACCTCCGTGGAGGCCAGCTTGAACGCCCGGCGCAGGACCGCGCGCAAGAGCACCGTACCCCTCATCGCCTCCCACTCGGCCAGCGCCGACCCCTCGACGTCCGTGACGACCGACGAGAAGACGCTGTCGCCTCCCGCGAGCACGACCTCGACGCCGGCCGGCTGCACGGCGTGGAACGCGATCGCGGGAACGCGGATCTGCTGGAAGGTCGGGAACACGCGTCGGCGCTCGTTGCGCGCCCAGATCGTGCGCGCGAGCTCGAGGAGCTCTCCGACGACCGGTTCGACGGACTCCTCCAGGAACGGCCCGCGTCCGACCAGCGCGATCACGTGCACGACGCCGCGTCGCTCGCCCGTGGCTGCGTTCCGCTCCGTCGAGGCCTCGCCCGTGAGACGTTCGAGCGCCGCCTCGGCGAGGTCGGAGTGAGGAGCGAGCTCGAGCACGCGCTCGTAGGCGCGCCGGGCCTGGGAGGCGCGCGTGGGACTCTCCTCGAGCATCACGGCCCGGAGGTAGTCACCGAGCGGGACGAGCTTGTAGGAGCGCTTCGGGTTGTCCCCCGCGGGTCCGTCGTACTCGCGGATCTTCTGGAACAGCTCACCGGTGCTGTCCGCGATCTCCTGCTGCGCCTCGAGTTGCTGCTCGAGGTACTGCAGCGAGTAGGCGTGCGCGTCGCCGCCGCGCCCCATCAGCTCCGCGAGCGTGAGGAGCGAGTACAGGAGCAGCTCCTCGTAGTCGCGCCCGGCGTAGGCGAGCTCCAGGTCGTCGGCGAGAGTCGCGGAGACGTTGCGGGCGAGTCCCCCGAGGCCGAAGAGCCCGTTGGGGTCGTAGCGGTCGGCGTCGACCATCCGCTCACGAGCCTTCCGGAGCGCCCGGACGGCCTCCTTCGGCCGGGCGCGCGCGAGCTCGACGATGCTGCGCTCCATCTGCCAGAGATGCGCGTTGTCGGAGTCGTCCGCCTCGAGCTCGGCGAGCACGCTCGCCGCCTGGTCGTAGCGCCCGCGCACGAAGTCCTCGCGAGCCTCGAGCTCCTTCCCGGGCGTGCGACAGCCCGCGAGGACCGCGAGCGCGACGACGATCGGACCGGCGAGAGTCCTCCTCGGGGAACGCCGAGAGGTCGGGAACACCTCGCGCGCGCTCAGTCGGTGTAGGCCTTGCGCACCTTGCCGCTGAAGCGATCCTCCCAGCCGGTCGCGACGTCGACGAGCTCGAGCGTCATCAGATAGTCGCGCTGCTTCTCGGATCCGCGCACGGTCGTGCCGGTGGTCAGGTTGGGGAAGATCAGGAGCTGCACGGGGTTGCCGTCGGCCTCCATGACCCGGACCAGCTCGCGCCGGTACTTCGGCAGGAACAGGTCCTCGACGCGCAGCTCGGCTTCGAGGAGCCCGCGGTCGAGCGCGCGCCGGCTGACGGAGTGGTAGCTCTCCGAGGCGTCGACGCTGTTCGCGAGCACCTCGTAGAGCTGCTCCTCCCAGTCGCCCAGATCCTCCGCACCGCGCACGTCGATGCCCACGATACCGATCGTGTAGCGCCCCGGTCCCTCGTGGGCCGCGCTGTGACTCGACAAGAGCCCGGCCACGGCTTCGGAGACGATCTCCTGGTAGGTGGCGGCGCCGGCCTGCCGGCTTCCGACGAGGTCCGCCTCGTCGTCCGACTTGATGCGCCCGGACTCCTGCGGACCACAGGCGACGAGACCCGTGCCCAGCACGAGGAGCGAAGCAACGAACCAACTTCCACGAACGGTCTTGCGCACGGGGCGATCTCCTCTCGAACCTCGGTTTGACGACCTCACGAGCGGCAGCGTATCGGGAGGGAGGAGGGCAATCCAGGAGGGTGGCGGCCGGGCTCCGAGGGCAGGCGCGGGGCCCTGCGTCGCTCTCGGAAGACGCCGAGGACTCGCCGTCTGTCCGGCGGATTCGCGCCGGTGCCAATCTCGTCCCTCTGGGCAGAGGCACGGCCCTCGCCCCACGGCGGGCCCCGGAACCGTGGTTCTTGGCCTCTTCGGCCCGACCGTGGCGGGAATCTGGAGATTCGTGAAGCATCAGGGAGCGCCGTGCGGCCTCCCCCTGGCCGAGCCCCCGATGACCGAGCCCTCCGACGCAATCCTGGCCCACTCCGACTTCCTGCGCCAACTCGCGCTGGACATGGTGACGGACGAGCACGAGGCCGAAGACCTGGTGCAGCGCGTTCTTCTCTACGCGCTGCAGAAGCCTCCCCGTCGACCGGGGCGCTCGTGGTTCCGCGTGGTCCTGCGCAACATGATGATCAACTCGATCGTCTCGCAGCGCCGGCGCAAGGAGCGCGAGAACCGCGTCGCGCGGGACGAGGCCGTCCAGGACGACGACATCCCGGCCATCCTCGAGCGTCGGAAGCGCATGGTCGACGCGGTTGCCGAACTCGACGAGCCCTACCGCGACGTGATCACGCTGCACTACTTCGAGGAGTGCAGCGTGCAAGAGATCGCGCGGAGGCAGCGCATCCCGACGAGCACCGTGCGCACGCGAATTCGCAGAGGGCGCGAGAGGCTTCGGGAACGCTACGAGAGAGAGGACGTGGTGGAGTATGGAGCGCTGGGTCTGCTCGCTCTGCTGGAAGCCCCGCGACGGATGCTCCCGCCGATTCCATGGCGAGTCGTCGTCCCCGCCGCTGCCTTGGCCCCCGTGATCATCGTCCTCGCGCTCGTGGCAGGCGGCGACGCAGGCAGGTCGCGAAGAGACGACGCGACGCCGGGGCTGCAGGACGCCTCCCTGGACGAGGCTCGGAGAGGACTCGTCGCAGGCGGTCCGGAAGAGCCGCGCAGGCCGATCGCCGGAACGCGACCGAACGAGTTGGGGGCGGGCATCTCGCGGGGCGAGGCGCTCGGCGTCGGGCCGCGCTTCCAGGTCGTGGACCCGAAAGGAGCACCCGTTCCGGGGGTCGCGCTGTCGCTGGATCCGGGTCTCGCGCCGCAGAGCGACAGGTCCGAGGACTCTGCCTTCGAGGCAACCGCGGCGAGCGGACCGGACGGCGTGGGGTACCTCCCTGCAGCCTCCCCGCCGGGCATCCTGCGCCCACGAGTCGAGGAGTGGTTTGCGATCCAGGAGGGCGTGGCGGGGCTGGGCGATGCGCGCGCCGAACCGCGCGTCGTCGTCGCGCCGTCGCGGTGGGTCGCCGGACGGGTCGTGAATCCCCGGGGAGCGCC
>CAZDYS010000423.1:0-3984 GCA_964509445.1 uncultured Planctomycetaceae bacterium | reverse complement strand
GAGCGCGCGAGGGCCTTCGTGCGCTTCAAGGAGGAGCTCGAGCGCGCGACGGGCGCGCCCCAGGCTCCCCTCGAGTACTACTGCTTCCCAACCCTCGACGCGCTGCTCAGGACCTACGGGCTGCTCCACGACGCGTCGAAGTGCAACTTCCTCCGGCGCGACCTGGGCTTCCTCGCGGACGGCGGCGAACGCTACGTGACGGGGACTGGAGACGAGCGCTACCTCTTCGGCTACGTGCGCGCCGTGCTCGCGCAGCGCGCGGACGACCCCGCGCAGGTCTACGGCCCGTACGCGAACGGGATCGCGGCCTACTACGGCGGCTACGCGCTGAGCGGAGACTCGATGGAGACGCTCGCGGGCCAGCTGCGCGAGGCGCTGGAGGAGCGCGAGAGGCTCGACTTCCTCGAGGAGTTCCGCCGCGAGCGCAAGTCGTCCGTGCAGGGGCACTTCACGCACTACGTCCTGTGTGCGTTCGTGTACCGCGAGCTCGAGCGGCGGCACGGCGTCCGCGCGGCCCTCGACCTCGTCGAGCGCGGGCCGGACACGGACACCTTCCTCGACGCGCTCGCCGTCGAGGTGGAGGAGGTCGGTCCGGGCCCGGACCACGCGGGGTTCCACGAGTGGATCCTCGGGCTCCTCGAGGATCCGTCCGGACCGAGGGGGATCGCCGCGACCCGGGGCTAGGATGCGGCCCATGCGTCGAGTCGCCTTCCTGCACGCCGCCTCCGTCGTCGCCGAGCCGCCCCCGGACCCCGAGGAAGCACGTGAGCACGCGCTCGAGCTCTCGGTGCTGCGAGAGGCCTGTCGGCGGCGCGACATCGAGCTCGTCCCGCTGGTCTGGAGCGAGCATGCGGCCGGAGCCGCGGGCTGCGACGCGGCGGTCATCGGGACGGCCTGGGACTACGCGCGGGAGCCGCAGACGTTCCTCGCGCGGCTGAGCGCGTGGGAGGAGCACGGACCGCTCCTGAACCCGACCGCGACGGTGCGCTGGAACCTGGAGAAGACGTACCTGCGCGAGCTCGCGGAACGGGGCGTGCCGGTCGTCCCGACGCTCTGGCGCAGGTCGGCGGACGAGGACACCGTCCGCGCCGCGTTCGACGAGCTCGAGACGGACGAGATCGTGGTGAAGCCCGTCGTCGGGCAGAACGCCTGGCGGCAGGTGCGGCTACGCCGAACCGACGCGCTCCCCCCCGCCGCGGAGCTCCCTCCGGGTGCGGCGATGGTCCAGCCCTTCCTGCCGAGCGTCCTCGAGGAGGGGGAGCTCTCGCTGCTCTCGTTCGATCGCCGGCTCTCCCACGCGCTGCGCAAGCTGCCGCGCGCCGGCGACTACCGCATCCAGGCGACCTACGGCGGGCGCGAGGAACGCTGCACGCCGGACGAGGAGGCGCGGGCGCTCCACCAGCGCGCGCTCGCGCACGTCGAGGGTCCGCTGCTGCAGGCGCGGGTCGACCTGGTCCGCGACCGCGCCGGGGCCTGGGTGTTGATGGAGCTCGAGCTGATCGAGCCCTACCTGTTCCCCGATCAGGGCCCTTCGACCGAGCGCGTCGGAGACGCCTGGGCACAGGCGCTCGAGCGCCTCCTCGCGGAGCGCTGAACGCGCGTCACTCGTCCTGCAGCGCGAAGTGCAGGACGATCATCCCCGAGATCATCAGGACGGTTCCGGTCAGGCCCCAGGTCACGAGCGACGTCCCCGCTCCGCCCTCGGGCGACACCTCGTCCAGGTCGGCGAGCGCGACCCACACCAGACGGACCCAGGCCGCGAACCCGGCCAGCGCCAGCGCGCCGCCCAGGAGGCGCAGGACGAGCGGCATCGCCGCCGAGCGGTCTTCGGTGGTCGTGGACATGGGTCGGAGCGCGTTCGGCTCGGTCGTGCAGCCTACACTGGGCGTCGATCGGCCGTCGCCTCCGTCGCTCCCGCGCCCCACGACCCCTCCCTCCCCATGCGCCTCGTCCCGGCTGCTCTGCTCGTCTGCTTCGCCTGTACCGCACCGGAGACCTCCGCCGATCGAGCGGACGCGCTCCTGTTCGCGGGGGGCACGATCCTGCCGCTCTCGGGCGCGGGCGAGGACCTCGCCCAGGCGCACGAGAGCATGGTCGTCGCGAACGGCCGGATCCTCGCCGTGGGGAGCCTCGCGTCGCTCCGAGCGCGCTACCCGGACGCGACCGAGCGGGATCTGGAGGGCCGCACCGTGCTGCCGGGGTTCGTGGACAGCCACGCGCACGTGCACGAGTTCGGGCACGACCAGCGCAAGGCGAACCTCACGGAGACCACCACCGTCGAGGAGATGGTGGAGCGCCTGCGCCTCCACGCACCGCACCCCGACCCCGGCGCGTGGATCGTCGGCGCCGGGTGGGACGAGGGGGTCTGGGGCTCGCTCGGCTGGCCCGACCGCGCGCTGCTCGACGAGGCCTTTCCCGACAACCCGGTCGTGCTCGAGTCGCTGCACGGGTTCGCGGGCTTCTGCAACGGAGCCGCGCTGGCACGGGCCGGGATCACCGCGGCGACGCCCCACCCCGAGGGCGGGACGATCGTGCACCGCGAGGACGGGACGCCGAGCGGCGTGCTCTTGACCCTCGCCCAGGCGCTCGTGAACGAGCTCGTCCCGGAGGAGACGCCGGAGGAGACCGAGGCGTCGATCCTGCTGGGGCTCCGCACGCTGGCACGGGCCGGTGTCACGTCCGTGCACGAGGCGGGGCTCGGCCCCGCACGCCTCGCCGCCTACCAGCGACTCGCCGCCCAGGGGCGTCTCCCGATTCGGGTGTACGCGATGCTCGACGGGAACGACGAGGACCTGATGGAGAGCTGGTTCACCGCCGGACCGCTCGTGGACCCCGCCGGCTTCCTCACCGTGCGCTGCATCAAGGTGTTCTACGACGGCTCGCTCGGGTCGCGGACCGCGCTGCTGCGTGAGCCCTACGCCGACGAGCCGCACGCGGCGCGCCCCACGGAGCGCATCGGGACGGAGGCCATGCAGGCGCTCGCCGAGCGCGCGGCGCAACGCGGGTTCCAGGTCGCCGTGCACGCGATCGGCGACGAGGGGAACGACCGCACGCTGTCCCTGTTCGAACGGGTCCTGGCGCGGCACCCCGCGCTGGACCACCGCTGGCGCGTCGAGCACGCCCAGGTCGTGCTCCCGGACTTCTACGCACGCGCCGCGCGGCTCGGGCTGATCGCGTCCATGCAGCCGAGCCACGCGGTCGGCGACAGCAAGTGGGCCGAGGCGCGCCTGGGCCCCGAACGCATCCGCCACGCCTACGCCTGGCGCCGCATGCGCGACGCCGGCCTCGCGGTGGCCTTCAACTCGGACCTGCCGGGGGAACCGTGGACGCCGCTGGAGACCCTGTACTTCGCGGTGACCCGCCAGACCCTCGACGGCACGCCGCCCGGCGGCTGGTATGCGGAGCAGAGCTTCTCGGTCCTCGAAGCGCTGTCCGCGATGACGCGCGCCGGCGCCGAGGCCGCGTTCCAGGAAGAGCTCCTCGGCAGCCTCGCTCCCGGGATGGCCGCGGACTTCGTCGAGCTCGACCGCAATCCGCTCGAGGTGGAGCCCGCCGAGCTCCTCCACCTCACGGTGCACCGGACGTGGGTCGCCGGGGTGTCGGTGCGCTAGAGCCCCGCGCTCGCTTCCGGCCGCCGAGGAGAACGAAGAGAGGCACGCCCGGCGCCGTCGCCGGACGTGCCTCCGCACGCAAGACTATGCTGTGGGTCGGAGGGCCCTAGGCCAGCGCGAGCTCTCCGTGGTGGTCGCAGTGACCGTTGTGCGGGTGGTGCAGGTGCCCGTCGACGAGGTAGTCGACGTGGTCGCCGTGCGGCACCGCCTCGTGGCCGCAGTCCGGTCCGTGCGTGTGCGACGCGTCGTGACCGGCGCAGGTGTGATCCGGGGTGCAGTCCGCGGGGTTGGCCGCGTCGACGTCGAGCTTGTGCTCGTCGACGTGGTCCTCGTGCGGGTGGTGCAGGTGCCCTTCGTGGAGGTAGTCGACGTG
>CAZDYS010000422.1:0-3996 GCA_964509445.1 uncultured Planctomycetaceae bacterium | reverse complement strand
CCTGCCGTTCCTCGCCGGCGAGCGCGTCCCCGACCTGCCGCGAGCGACCGGCACCCTGCTCGGGCTGCGCGCGGGTTCGCTGACGCCCGGGCGCCTGTTCCGCGCCGCCCTCGAGGGGGTCTCCTGCAACCTGGGCTGGGGTGTCGACCGCCTGCGTGCGCTCGGACAGGAGCCCGCTTCCCTGCGCGTCGTCGGCGGTGGCGCGCACAACGAGCTCTGGTGTCGCATCCTCGCGGCGGTCGTCCAGGCGCCGGTCGAGCCGCTCGTGGAGGCGGAGTCCGCCGCGCTCGGCGCCGCCCTGCAGGCCGCGCGCGTCACGGGCGCCGCCGACTGGCAGGAGCTCACCGACCGCCTGGTCGCGCGGCGGGGCGAACCGATCGGGCCCGACCCCGCGTGAGTCGAGCCCTACGCCGAGCTAGGAGAGCGCTTCCGCGCCGAGGTCGAGCGACTCCACGGTGTGCCCGCCCCGCGGGACGAGGGACCTCCCGGCGGTGCCGTCGGACCGCCGAGTTCGTCCCGCTGAGCGCCTGACGGGGAGCCGCGCAGCCGTTAACGTACGCGGCCCGTGTCCCCCCCGGATCTGACGATCTTCCTGTCCACGCACGCCCGTCCCGAGGTGATGCGCCGGGCGATCTTCCGGCTCGAGTCCTGTCGCCGGGCCGGGCTCGAGCTGACGGTCGTCGTCGTGGACGACGTGGGGGATCCGGAGACGCGCACGGCCTTCGAGGAGATGCTCGAGAGCTCCAAGCTGCGGCTCCATCACCACGTCGAGAGCTCCGGCGGCCGCGGCCGCGCGCTCAACGGCGCGCTGCGTGAGCACGAGCACGGCGAGGTGCTGCTGTTCCTCGACGACCAGCTGGAGCCCGCGCTCGACTTCTTCCTCGAGCTGAGCGCCGCCTGTGCGAACCACCCGGACGTCCAGGTGTTCGGCGGTCGCATCGAGGTCGACTGGCCGGGCGGTGGACCGCCGCGCTGGGCGAGCGGCGAGCGGAATCGGGCCGTTCGCGAGCTCGGCTTCTCGGAGCACACGCCGCGGCACGACACCGGGCCCTATCCGATGGGTCTGATCCCGAGCCCGGCGACCTTCTGGATCCGCCGTCGCCTCCTGGAGCGCGAGAGCTGGTTCACCGAGCGTCCCGTGTCGAGCCCGACGGATCCGGCACCGGGCGACGAGGCGCAGTTCCTGCGCAAGCTGTCGACCGGCGGCCAGCGCATCCAGTTCGCCGCTCGCGCGCTGACGCGTCGGCGCATCACGCTCGAACAGCTCGCGCCGGCGGAGGTGCGCAAGCGCGTGCTCGAGGCGGGCCGCGGCGTGCCGCACGAGCGTGGGCTGCCGATGGTCGACCTGCTGCGTCGCTCGCCGGGGACCTGGACTTTCCTGCGTCGCCTGTGCGTGCTGCGGGATCGCGCGCGCGTGGTCTGGGGACGACTCGGCGGGATGGCCCAGGCCATGGAGCCGCTGCAGGCGCTGGGCGCGAACCTCGAGAGCCTGCGCATGGTGCACGGCGCCGGCTCGCTGCCTCCGCGCGAGGACTAGTCCGTCCGCCCCTCGACCAGCTCCTTCAGGAACGGTGCGAGGTTCTGCGCCACGCGGCGGTGCCCCTCGGCGGTCGGGTGGATGCCGTCCGGATGGTTGAGCTCGGGGACACCGCCCACGCCCTCCAGGAAGAAGGGGACGAAGGGCAGGTCCTCCTCCTCCGCGACGCGCGCGAAGACGGCCGCGAAGCCGTCCACGTAGTCCTTCCCGTAGTTCGGCGGCAGGAGCATGCCGAGCAGGGCCGGCTGGGCTCCGGCCGCCTGCACGCGCTCCACGATCCCGCGCAGGTTGGCCTCGGTCGCCTCGAGAGGCGTGCCCCGCAGGCCGTCGTTCCCGCCGAGCTCGATCACGACGATGTCCGGCTCCTGCTTGAGGATCCAGTCGACGCGGCTCAGCCCGCCGGCCGTGGTGTCGCCGCTCACGCCCGCGTTCAGGAGCTGGAACGGCACGCCGTCCGCGGCGAGGGCCCGCTGCAGCACGGCCGGGAACGCCTCGTCGGCGTCGCAGTGCAGTCCCGCGGACAGGCTGTCCCCGAGGAAGGCGACCAGGGGACCCTCGGCCCGGGGGGCGGCCGGCGTCGGGGACGCGACGCGCCCGGGGGGCGCGGGAGCGGAGGCCGGAGCATCCGAGCAGGCGACCGTGACGAAGGACAGACACAGCAGCGCGAGTGCGGAGGGGAACGTTCGCATGGCTTCCCTTAGGGTACTCGCGCCCCCCGGCGAACCCGTATGACGAACGAGACCCGACCGATTCCCCGCGTGGCCTGCCGCTCCGTCGGCAAGGTGCTGCCCTCCGGCGGCGAGGAGCTCACGATCCTCGCGGACGTGGACTTCGCGGTCGCGCCGGGAGAGTCCGTCGCGATCCTGGGCCCCAGCGGCAGCGGCAAGTCGACCCTGCTGGGCCTCCTGGCCGGCCTGGACCGGCCCTCCTCCGGCAGCGTGCTGCTCGACGGCCGACCGATCGACGACCTGGACGAGGACGCGCTCGCGCTCCTGCGTCGCGGGCGGGTGGGCTTCGTGTTCCAGTCCTTCCACCTGTTCGGGAACCTGACCGCCGTCGAGAACGTGCGCGTCCCGCTCGAGCTGACGGGCTACGCGAACGCGGGGCCGCGCGCGGAGGAGCTGATCGAGCGCGTCGGTCTCGGCGCGCGCGGGCACCACTACCCGTCCCAGCTCTCCGGCGGCGAGATGCAGCGCGTCGCGCTGGCGCGCGCGTTCGGTCCGGCCCCGGCGCTCCTGCTCGCGGACGAGCCGACCGGCAACCTGGACAGCAAGACCGGCGAGAGCGTGCTCGAGCTCCTGTTCGAGCTGCGCGACCAGGAGGGCACCTCGCTCGTGCTCGTGACCCACGACGCGGGCGTGGCGGCGCGCTGTGAGCGTCGCGTCCACCTCGAGGCGGGCCGCGTCGTCCGCGTCGAGTCGTGAGCTTCACGGGCATCCTCCTCTACCTCGTGCGCGAGTCGCGGGGGAGCCGCGGTCGCCTGGTCTTCTTCACCGCCTGCGTCGCGATCGGCGTGGCGGCCGTCGTCGCGGTCGCGGGCATGGCCGGAGCGATCGAGGCGGGCCTGCGCTCGCAGTCGCGCGAGCTCCTGGCCGCGGACCTCGCGGTGCAGGGCTACCGCGAGCTCCCGAGCGAGCTGGAGGAGGCGCTCCTCGAGCTCGCGCCGGACCACGAGCGGCTCGACGTGCGCGAGCTCGCGAGCATGGCGGCCTCCCTGGACGCGGACGGCGGCATCGAGCGCAGCCGCCTGTGCGAGCTCAAGGTGCTCGAGGGCACTTATCCGTTCTACGGCACGCTCGAGCTCGAGCCTGCGCGCCCGCTCGACGAGCTGCTCGGCCCCGAGGACGCGGTCGTGGCGCCGGAGCTGTTGTCGAACCTGGGTCGCGCGGTGGGGGACCGCGTGCGGATCGGCGGCGCGGAGTTCCGGATCGCCGGACAGGTGCTCGACGAGCCCGACCGGCTCGACTTCCAGATCACGCTCGGACCGCGCGTGTTCCTGTCGCGTGCGGGGTTCGACCGCACGGACCTCCTGGGCGTCGGCAACCGCGTGAAGTACCGCGCGCTCGTGCGCGTTCCCGGCAACCCGGACGAGCGCACCCTGGGGGCGCTGGAGGACGCGCTCGAGGACCGGCTGCGCGAGCACCCGCAGCTGCGCATCGAGACGCACTTCGACGCGCAGCCGGGCATCCGCCGCGGACTCGACCGCTTCGAGTCGTTCCTCGGTCTGGTCGCGCTGCTGTCGCTCGTGCTCGGTGGGATCGGCGTCGCCTAAGTCGTGCGCGCCTGGCTCGAGGCGAAGAGCATGGACGTCGCCGTGTGGCGCAGCCTCGGGCTGCGGCCGCGCGAGATCCTGGGGCTGCAGCTCCTGCACGCCGCGCTGTTCGCGCTGCTCGGGAGTCTGATCGGTGCGATCGCGGGCGGCGCGGTGCCGTTCGTCCTGCCGCTGCTCGCGCCGGACT
>CAZDYS010000421.1:0-4000 GCA_964509445.1 uncultured Planctomycetaceae bacterium | reverse complement strand
CGACCATCAGGTCCGCCTCCGGAGACGTCGGGCGCAGCGGACTGCGAAGGCCCGAGGACCCGGTCTCCGGCGCCTCGAAGGTCACGAGCAGGAAGTCGTCCTCGAAGGTCGCGCGGTTCGGCCGCACGGACCGGACGACGCCGAACTCGTCGATCGCGACGAAGTTCGGGACGACCTTGGACCCGGTGACGTTGAACGGGTCCCACAGGATCGGGAAGGAGAACTCCTTCCACTGCGCGAAGAGCCGACAGCGATCGGGGTGCTGCTCCTGCGTCAGGCCGACGAAGACCAGCTCCTCCGAGGCGATCCACTCCGCGAGTTCCTCGTGCCAGACCGGCACGTGACGTCGGCAGCCCGCTCACCAGGAGGCGAACTCGGCGAGCAGCACCTTCTTGCCGCGGAAGGAGGAGAGAGCGACCTCCTCTCCGGTCCGGATGTCGGGCAGCTGGACGTCCGGAGCCGGCAGACCGACCACCCAGGGAGTGCCGTCGTCTTGAGCTTGCGGGGAGTGGGACAAGAGGAGCGCGGAGAGAGCCGGGAGCAAGAGTCGCAAGAGGGCACCTCGAGGAGATCGGGCCGGATGGATGCGGCACTTCGTTCGACGAGCGTAGCCGTTCGGGACGCGCCCCCCGCCCGGGGGCAACGTTTCTTACAGTGGCGGCTCTCGATCCCGTCGCGGGCCCGCGACGGCCTCCCTCTTCCGCCACCCCCTCTCGCCATGTCCGAAGACCGCCCGATCCCCCAGCGCATGCCCGTCGTCGAGAAGGCCGCCCCCGGGGAGTACTGGTACTGCCGCTGCGGCCGCTCCGGGACGCAGCCCTTCTGCGACGGCTCGCACAAGGGCACGTCCTGGGAACCGCTCCGCGTCGAGATCACCGAGGAACGCAAGGTCGCCTGGTGCGCCTGCAAGCGGACGGACGGCGAGCCGTTCTGCGACGGCTCGCACGCGCAGCTCGACTGAGCCCGTCCGGGCCTCAGCCGGCTCCGCGGGCCGTCGCGCGCACGTCGAAGCCGGTCACCGACTCGGGGACGACTTCGCGCTCCTCGAGGCCGGTGACGCGTGCCGAAGGAGGTCCGTCGCCCATCCAGCGCAGGAGCTCCTCCACGGCGCCGGCCTCGCCCTCGACCCAGGCCTCGACGCGACCGTCGGTCCGATTGCGGACCCAGCCGTCCACGGCGAGGCGCTCCGCCTCGCGCTGCGTGGACCACCGGAAGGCGACTCCCTGCACCCGTCCGGTGACGAGCACGTGGCGAGCGATGCGCTTCATCGCCGGAGCGTAGCAGACGCCCGGCCGAGCGAGCGGGCCCGCGACAACTCCGCGGCGTGCGGACGCTAGACTCCCCGGGCCGCCCCTCCCGAGGTTCTCCCATGCTGCTGTCCCTCGCGCTCCTCGTCCCGCTCCTCCAGACCTCCGCCCCCCAGCGCTGGGATGCCGCGCTGCTCGTCGACGACGAGGGGACCCGGCTGCCCTTCGGGCTCGAACTGCGCGAGGACGCCGGCGGCTGGAGCGCGACGCTCGTCAACGACCCCGAGCGCATCGACGTGCCCGAGGTGGACTTCGACGGAACCTCGCTGGTGCTCGGGCTGCCCCACTACCGCTCCGAGATCCGCGCGGAGCTCGAGGGGAACACGCTGCAGGGGACCTGGACCAAGGTGCGCGGACGGGAGCGCATCGCTCGCGTCCCGTTCGTCGCGACGCCGCGCGCCCAGGACCGCACGGGCCCGGCAGCGGCGCGCCCGGGCGAGGCGCTCCCCAGCGTGGACGGACGCTGGTCCGTCGACTTCGAAGCGGACGACCTGCCGGCCGTCGGCTCCTTCCGCCAGGCCGCGGGCTCCACCGAGGTCCGCGGCACGTTCCTGACGGCCACCGGCGACTACCGCTTCCTGTACGGCGCGCTGGTCGAGAACCGGCTCACGCTCTCCTGCTTCGACGGAGCACACGCGTTCCTGTTCGAGGCCGAGCTCCGCGCGGACGGTTCGCTCGCCGGGAGCTTTCGCTCCGGCAACTGGTGGACCGAGTCCTGGACGGCGGTCCGAGACGACGAGGCCAGCGTGGTCGACGCGTTCGCACAGACCACCTGGGACGAGCGCGTGTCCCGGGCCGACCTCTCCTTCCCGGACCCGACGGGCGCGATGGTCTCGCTCGCGGACCCGACGCTGGCCGGCCGCGCGACGCTGCTCGTCCTGTTCGGCTCCTGGTGTCCGAACTGTCACGACGAGGCGCCCTACCTGGTCGAGCTCCACGAGAGGTACGCCGACCGCGGCCTCTCGATCGTCGGCCTGGCCTTCGAGCTGACGGGATCGTTCGAGGAGGACGCGCGCCAGGTCGAGCGGTTCCGGGACAAGTACCAGATCCCCTACCCGCTCCTGATCGGGGGGACGTCGGACAAGGGAACGGCGACGGCCGCCTTCGGCGCGCTGGACTTCCTGCGGTCCTACCCGACCACCGTGTTCCTCGCCGCGGACGGCAGCGTCCGGGCGGTGCACTCGGGCTACGCGGGTCCCGCGACGGGCGAGGCGCACGCCGCGCTCCGCGAGGAGTTCGAGAGCACGATCGAGTCGCTTCTGTCGGAGCCTCCGGCTCGCACCGAGCCCATCTGGAGCGCGCTGGTCGGTCCCGCCTGGACGACGTGGGGCGACGAGCGTGGAAGCACGACCTACGTCTTCCACGGCGACGCGACGGAACCCCGCGCTCGCGTCACGGCCGCGGGACGGCCGGCCGAGGAGCGGACCGTCACGCTCGTCGGCGACGGCGTGTGGATCGGAGATGCGCTCTGGCGTTTCGATCGCACGGCCGGCGTGCTCCTCGATCCGCGCCGGTTCGGCGCGCGCCTCGTGCCCGCCGGCGACCCGACGCCGCTGCTCACGGCGCGGGGGATCACCGGAGAGGCCGCGGTCCTGAACGCCTTGACGCACGAGGACGCGGAGGTGCGCCGCGAGGCCGTCTTCGCCTGCACCCTGTCCTACCCGGAGGCCCCCCCCGCGGGCGTCCTCGCGCTCCTCGCGTCGGACGAGGTCGAGCTCGTCCGTGCGGCGGCCTGGTCCGTCGGCCGGCGCCGGATCCGAGCCGGACGGGACGCCCTGGCGGACCTGCGAACCCATCCGCACGCGGGCGTTCGTCGCGAAGTGGCGCGGGCGCTGGTCGCTCTTGCGGAGGAGGACCCGGGAGCGGCGGAGCTGCTCGGCGCGCTGGCCGAGGATCCCGACCCGGTGGTCCGGCGGATCGCGGAGCAGGCGGACGAGCCGCGGGACTAGTCCGCGCCGCGGCGCCGGGCAGCGGCCGGGGGCCCACCGCCCCCACCTCCACCCTCCGACCGGGGGAAGCTCGTGCCGGTTTCCACTCTCCCTCGAGGTTCCCGAGCAGAGTCGGAAGCCGGACCACGCAGGGGAACACGTGGTCCGACCTCCTCACCGGTCGCGAGCGGAGAGGCGCTCTCGGCGGTTACCCAGGCGTCGCCCCTCCTCCACCTCCCCAGGTCGCGCCGCGGCCAGGACGCTGCGGGATTCCCGGGGTTTTCCTCCGTTCACAGCTCGTTGACAGCTTCGACGGACCAGGGAGTACCTTGAGCCCATGGCTCGCTCCCGCACCGCCGGATCCCCGCTCGCGACGGGGGCCGGCAGCCGCGCGCGAGAGCACTGGCTCCTCGCGGGCACGCTGCTCTCCGTGGTCGCCCTGGCGAGCGCCGCCTGGCTGGTCCCCCGCGATGCGGACGGCGCCGGCCGCGCCGAGCTGGCGCGGATCGCGAGCCGGCTCGAAGATGCCGTGACCGCCGAGTGGCCCCGGTTCCTGCGCTCGGCGGACGCGCTCTGGAACGGGGAGAGCCTCGCCATCGCGACGACCGCACCACCGCGGGCGGAGCCGGCTCCTCTGGAGACCGAGGTCGAACCCGACCCGCTCTTCGAGGCGCTCTTCGCGCGCGCGCGCGACCGCTCGGCCCAGGGGGATCTCGCCGAGGCGCGCCAGGCGCTCGAGGGAGCGCGCGCCCGCGCCACGACGGG
>CAZDYS010000420.1:0-4001 GCA_964509445.1 uncultured Planctomycetaceae bacterium | reverse complement strand
TCGCCATCCCCCGGATGCGCCTCGCTCGTCAGAATCGAGGGACGCTGCTCGCCCCCGCGTCCCCCTGCCTCGACTCGCCCGATGAGGAATCGTCGCTGCCTTGCCTCTCTGTCCGTCGCGCTCGCCTTCGCGTCGGTCGCCTCCGCCCAAGACCCGTGCCTGTCGCTCGAGGAGCGGTTCCACGACACGGGAGGGTTCTGGTTCCTGCCGACGCGTCCCGTGGTCGCGGACTTCACGCGTGACGGCGTGCCGGACGTCGTGGTCACGGCCTACGACCTCTTCCCGGAGCCCGGGATCCTGACCTTCGTTCCGGGGCTGCGGTCTCCGTCGGGGTTCCCGGACTGGGGGCCGCTCGCGAACCAGAGCATCGACGTGCGGCCGGCCTGGACCTTCGCCGGGGACTACGACGGAGACGGTGCGCTCGACGTGGCCTCGCTGCACGCGCGGACGACCGGCAGCAGCGGCACGGTCGATCCTGCACGACTCCAGCTGCACCTCGGCGACGGGACCGGCGCGTTCGCGCCGCCGCTCCTCGTACGTGCCGACGGCTTCCACAGCGTCGTGCAGGGGGACGTGAACGTCGACGGCGTGCTCGACTTCGTGCTGTCCGACTGGGACGAGGAGGAGTTCGTCACGCTGCTCGGGGACGGCCGGGGCGGCTTCCGCGAGGTCCGCTCGCCCGCCACCTGCCCCACGACGCGCATCTCCGGCGAGACGCTGGCCCTGATGGACGGCGACGCGTTCCCGGACCTGGTCGGCGACTGCCTCGACTTCCTCGTCGTCTACCGGGGAAACGGAGACGGGACGTTCTCCCCGGCGAGCCAGACGCGAATCGAGCGCGGGGGCGGAGCCTCCGTGGCCGACTTCGACGGCGACGGACGGCTCGACGTCGCGAGCCTCGACGTGTTCGACGATCGCATCGAGCTCTTCTTCGGGGACGGAGACGGAGGGATCCGGGAGGTGCGGAGCTTCGCTCCTTCGCTCTTCTCGCTGAAAGACACGCGGGCGAGCGATCTCAACCTGGACGGCGTCGTCGACCTGGTCCTGGTCGACGACGCGACCTCGCCGTTCGTCCTGCTGGGCGATGGATCGGGCGGGTTCGGCCCCCCCGTGAAGCTGCCCTGACGAACCACCGGAACCACCGCACGAGTCGCATCGAGGTCGTCGACTTCCTCGGGGACGGACGCCCGGACCTCGCGACCATCGAGGCCAACGACTTCGTCCACTACCGGAACACCTGCGACGCGGGGCTCGTTCCGCCGCGATTCGTCGCGCCGACGCCCGACGAGGTGGTGATCGCGACGCCCGGCGTTCCGCTGCGCTTCGGGGTCCGCCTGCTCGACGACGCGGGCATCGCGCATCGCACGATCGGGGTCACGGTCGAGGGCCTGCCGTCCGGCGCGCTGCACACGCCGGCGCTCCCCGCGCGACTCTCCGCCACCGGCGGCGCGCAGGTGACCTTCACCTGGACGCCGACGATCCTCGACGTGGGCAAGCACGCCCTGCGCTACGTCGCGACCGCCGGCCGCGACGTGCGCGCCACCCGAAGCGTCACCGTGCGCGTCTCGGCCTGCGTGCAGGACCCGGCGACCTGGGCGGCAGACCCGGATCGCTGGCCCGTCGCGTCGCTGCTCCTCGGCGGGCGTGCGTTCACGCAGGCGCAGCTCCTCGCGCTCCTGGGGCTCCCGACGCAGAGCGGCCCCGGCTCACCGGTGCGCGTGGACCGCGCACGGCTCGTTGCCCTGGTCCAGGCCACGATCGCCGCGCGACTGAACGAGGCGGCCGGCGTGGTCCTCCCCGCGGAGGTCGCGGAGGCCCTCGCGCGTGCCGACGAGATCTTCGCGAGCCTGGGCTACCCCGACGGCATGGGCGCGACGAACCCGCGGCTCCTGAACGAGCTGATCAAGCTCCTCGAGCGCTTCCACGCGGGCGAGCTTCCCGGCGGACCGGCGCGCTGCGGCTGAGGCGCGGGGGCGTCCGGTCAGCGCGGAAGAAGCAGAAGGGCCGGTCTCGGGCGGCTTCCCGCAGTACCCTCTGCTCCGCCTCGGGCCAGCCGCCCAGAGCGGTGCTCGTCACGTTCCCCGTGCCTGCCTGCGCACTTCATGAAACGAATCGCCTCCGCCAGTCCGCTCTTCTTCCTCCTGCTCCTGTTCGGGTGTTACTCGACATCGACCTACGTCGAGCGAGAAGCGATCGCCATCACGATCGAGGTGCGAGAGGACGGGCTCTTCAAAGTTGCCGCAGGCGAGGCCACACGGATCGCGTCCCCGTTCGTCCACAGCGCGGACTACGGCACGACCGTGAGCGTCATGACGAGCCAGGGGCGCGAGGCGATCGATCCGAGGCTCGGCCGTGTCGCGCTGCGCGCAGACGGTACGGTCCACCTGGACGAGGACCAGGTGGCATCAGGTGCGACGACCCTCTGGATCAGCGCGGAGCCGCTGGTGGTCACCGAGACGGAGCGCAACGCGTTCGGGGACTTCTGCTACACGACTCACTTGGTGGTCGGTCACGTCCTCTTCCCGCTGCTGTTCCTGCTTCCGCTCTGGGACTGACCTCGCGCGAAGGCGACGTCGCTCCGGCCGCAACCGGCGTCGGCTGGGCGAGCGAAGATCAGTCCCCCGCTCCTTCGAGCTCCTCCACCACGACCGCCGGGACCGCGGCCGCCTGCACCTTCGCGTTGAACGCGTCGAGGCGCGCGCCGAGCAGCGCGTCGAGCTTCGTGAGCTCGGCCTCGATGCCCTGCATCAGGAACGCGTGCACCTCGCGCGCCTGCTTCGTCGGCGCGTAGTCGCCGCTGCCCGCCACGCCGAGCAACCCCGCGAGCTTGTCGCCCAGCCGGATCGGGAAGTTCAGCGGGTCCTGCGGGCTCTTGGCCTTCGTCTGGTAGAGGGTCTCCTCGACCGCCTGCAGGTCGTCGAGCAGCGCGCCGGCGGCCTCCGTCAGCTCCGCGTGCTCGTCCCCGAAGCGCTTCTTCACCGCCTCGATCTGCGCACGCGCGGCGCGCAGACGGCGGATGCCGCGGTGCGTCCGCGTGAGGTCGTCGCGCACCTGGACGAGGAAGTCGAACTGCGCGCGGAAGTCCTCCGCCGTCGCGCTCGTGCGCGGGTCCGGAAGGACGGTGAAGGAGACCTCCTGCACGACCGCCTCGTCCCCGTCGCCGACCGTGAGTCGCGCTCGGTAGTCCCCCGGGACCGCGCGCGGGCCGGCCGAGCCGCCGTTCCAGTACACCTTCCCCTCGAAGGTCTCCGCACCCGGGTAGCGCAGGTTCCAGGCGAAGCGGTTGAGGCCCTTCTCGGTCGGCAGCTGGCGCGGATCGTCGGTGACGTGCGCGGGCAGCGGATCGGCCTCCTCGCCCTCCGGCGTGCGCGGCTCGAAGGTACGGATCGGCGTGCCGTCGGCCTCCAGGATCTCCAGGGTCAGCGTCGCTTCCGGATCGAGCTCCTGCGGCAGCACGTAGGAGAACAGCACGCCCGGGTGAGGGTTCGTGCCGGCCTCGCGCGGTTCGCTCGCCCGGCGCATCGCGAGACGATGACTCGGACGCGGAGAGAACAATACGGTGTCAGGCTCCGCGTTGTCGTCGCGCTGCCGCAGCGGCGACAGGTCGTCGAGGATCCAGTACCCGCGCCCCTGCGTCGCGACGATCAGGTCCCCTTCCTTCACCGCCATGTCGGTGACCGGACTGATCGGCAGGTCGAGCTGCAGCGACGACCAGGAGGCGCCGTCGTCGAACGAGACGTACGCGCCGAGCTCGGTGCCGGCGTAGAGCAGGCCGCGCCGCACGGGATCCGCGCGCAGGACGCGCGTGAAGTGCGCGCGGTCGATCCCGGCGTCGATGCGCTGCCAGGTCGCGCCGTAGTCGGTCGTCCGGAACAGGTACGGCTCGAAGTCGTCGAGCTTGTAGCGCGTGCCGGCCAGGTACGCGCCGCCGGGCTCGAAGGGGTGCGGCTCGAGGCTGTTGACCTGCGTCCACTCCGGCAGCCCCGCGGGCGTCACGTCGG
>CAZDYS010000419.1:1192-4007 GCA_964509445.1 uncultured Planctomycetaceae bacterium | reverse complement strand
CGGTCGGGCTGCCGAAGGACTTCTCGATGATGACGTTGCGACCGCGCGGGCCGAGGGTCACCTTGACCGCTCGCGCGAGCTTCTGGACGCCGGTGCGGATGTGCTCCCGCGCCTCGGCGTCATAACTGATCTGCTTGGCCATCTGGAGTTACCTCTGAGGTGCTGTCGTCAGTCGATGATCGCGAGGATGTCGGACTCGTTCATGATGAGGTACTCCTCACCGCCGACCTTGACCTCGGTGCCCGCGTAGGAGCTGAACAGCACGCGGTTGCCGACCTTGACGTTCATCGGGAGCACGTTGCCGTCCTCGAGGATCTTGCCGTCGCCGCAGGCCACGATCTTGCCTTCCTTCGGCTTGTCCTTGGCGCTCTCCGGGAGAAGGATGCCGCCGGCGGTCATCTCTTGGGCTTCGGCGCGCTGGAGGATCACGCGGTCGCCGAGGGGGCGGAGGTTCAGCTTCGACTTGGTCTTCGTAGCCATCTTGGGTCTCTTTGCCTTCTGGGGGTCTGGGAGTCAGGTGATGAAAGCGTCGCCGCCACAGGAGCGCGGCGGCGTGGTCAGATGCGGCGGTTGCCCGTCCAGGCGTCGTCCGGTCCGAGTCGCAGCGCGCGGCGCACCTCGGCGCGCAGCACCGTCGGCTCGACGGGCTTCTTGAGGCAGGCCAGTGCGCCGGCCTCGAGCACCGCGCGCTCCAGGTCCGGGGTCCAGCGGCCGGAGTAGACGAGGCAGGGCAGGTCCGAGCGCGCCTCGAACAGGAGCGGCAGCGTCTCGATCCCGGTGGGGCCCGGCATGTACATGTCGAGCAGGGCCGCGTCGACGGCCTCGGCCCGCGCGAGCTCCACGGCCTCCGTCCCGGACTCCACCTGCAGAACCGTCAGGCCGACCTCGCTCAGGAGCTCGGCCACGCCCAGACGGACCTCGTGGTCGTCGTCGGCGATCAGGATGCGGTAGGGCACGGACATCGTGGGGGGGCGCCGTCAGGGCGCAGGGCTCCCCCGGGAGGCAAAGCACGTGCCACTCCTCGACCGGGCCTGGGGAAGCGCCTGTCGGGCCCCCGTTCTTCCGGGTGCTGTCAGAGTGGCAGGGGGGCCGAGGGAGGGGGAGCGGAGCTGTCAGGATGACAGCGGAGGCCCCTCCGGCAGGGATCCAGCGCCCGAATCCGTGCTCCTGACCGCATCGGCCGGTATTCCAGGGCCATGAGCGCACCCTCTTCCCCCGTCGGGACCGCCTCCGGGGCCCCGGCCGCCCCCGGAGACGCCCTCTCACCCGCCGTCGCCGCGCTGATCGCCCGCCGCCCGGTCTTCGACGCCCATGCGGACTCCATCGGTCTCGCGACCGACCTCGGGCTCGATCTCGGGGTGCGGCAGACCATCGGCCACCTCGACCTGGTCCGCGGTCAGGAGGGTGGGCTCGGGACCTGGGTCGTCGTCTGCTGGGTCGACCCCGTGCTCTACCGCGAGGCTCCGCGCGCGCGCGCCGCGGCGATGATGGGGGCGGCCGAGCGGCTGGCCGAGGCCCGGCCCGAGCGGTTTCGTCTGGTGCGGTCGCTGCCAGAGCTGCGTGCGGCCCGGGCGGAGGGCTGCGTCGCCGGCGTGCTCGGGATCGAGGGCGGGCACGCGATCGAGGAGAGCCTCGATCACCTGCGCGCGTTTCACGAGCGCGGCCTGCGCGTGATGACGCTCGTGTGGAACAACAGCCTGTCCTGGATCCGCTCCTGCCGAGACGATCCGGGACCCGAGGTGCCCCCCGGCCTGAACGAGTTCGGTCGCGACGTCGTGCGCACGATGAACGAGCTCGGGATCGTCGTCGATCTCTCCCACGCGCACGAGCGCTCGTTCTACGACGTGCTCGAGGTCTGCGAGCGTCCGGTCATCGCGAGCCACTCGGGCTGCAAGGCGCTGCACGCGCACGCGCGCAACCTGACCGACGACCAGCTGCGCGCGCTGCGCGACAACGGCGGTGTCATCGGCATCGTGTTCCACCCCGGCTTCCTGTGCGCCGATGCGCAGGCGGAGGAGCAGCGCATCCGCGCGACCGACGCCTACCGATCTCTCGCGGACGACAACGCGACGAAGCTCTACACGCAGCAGCAGGTGTTGATGCAGCGCGAGGCGGCGCCGCTGCCGATCGAGAGCGTCGTCGCGCACGTGCTGCACGCGATCGACGTCGCGGGCGTCGAACACGTCGGCATCGGCTCCGACTACGACGGGATCGAGCGCACGCCGGCGGGTCTCGAGGATTCGTCCACGTACGGCGTCCTGGCGCAGAGGCTGCTCGACCGCGGATTGTCGCTCACCGACCTCGAGAAGGTCCTCGGAGGCAACATGGAGCGCGTGTTCGGCGAGGTGACGGGCTCCTAGTCGTCTGCGGCTCCGCTCGCGGCCGGCTCGATCACGAAGTCCTCGCTCGCCAGGCCCAGCCGCTGGCCTTCGTGGAACACGACGGCATTGCCCTGGTTGCCGCGCCACTCGATCCGGCCGCAGCTGCGACCCGGCTTGTCGAGCGCGTCGAGCACGACCTTGCCGATCGTCCCGGGCGGCGCGTCCTCGGTGACCTCGGCTTCGAAGGTACAGCCGGTCACGATCAGCTCCTCGCAGCCCTTGATCTGCGCGAGCGACTTGCCGGGGTTCCTGTGGCGGATCGTGACGTTGTCGAGCACGACCTTCCCCTGCGTGAACGGGGGAACGAAGTCCTCCTCGATCTCCGCCGGTCGCCACCAGGGCAGCTTGTTGCGCTGCGGCGCGTGCGGTTCGGCTTCGATCACGAGGCCGCCGCTGGTGAGGTCCTTGGGCCAGACGGTGTCGTCGAAGCCCGC
>CAZDYS010000419.1:0-1092 GCA_964509445.1 uncultured Planctomycetaceae bacterium | reverse complement strand
TGTCCCTCGTCGTGCATCGGCGTGACGCGGCCGAAGCCGGTGATCTCGACGCGCTCGAGCAGCGTGTCCACCATGTCGTAGCCGCGCAGTGCCCAGTAGGAGCGGTCGTTCTTCACCGTGCCCGGCGCGACCCACAGCTTCACGTTGCGCAGGACCGTTCCGCGGTGCAGTCCCTTGTGCCCGTAGAACATCAGCGCGGTGCGCGCCGAGCCGAGCACGATCGTGTCCTCCATCACGAAGCCCTGCGCCGCCGTCTGGAAGTTCAGCGTGTCGCCCGACGGGTCGTCGTTCGGACGCAGCACACGCCGGCCATCGAAACCGTCCTGGGCGGGGATCGGGGCCGGGCACGCGGCCAGGAGGAGCAGGCAGAGGAAGGCGCGTCTCATCCCTGCATCCTACGCACGATCACGGGCCGAGCGTTGGCGAGGATCCGATCGAGTCCCCGTTGCTTGCGCAACGAGAACCCGCACGGTAGAGGGGCGGCTCGGCCGCCGGCGACTTCGCGCCTCAGCGGTCCAGATACGTGAAGGTCACGCTTTCCTGGCTCTCGAAGAAGCTCCTGTGCACGGTCACCGCCACGTCCCTCGGACCGGCGTAGACCTGGCGCCGGCGGTTCGCGCTCGCGCCCCGCGGAGGCGCGGGAGCGTTCGGCAGGGGGGGGACGACGACGGAGAGCTCCGTCTCGTTCACGAACGTGATCGACGTCGCGGGGACGCCGTCGAACTCGACGGTCGTGCAGCTCGTGAAACCCGAGCCGCGGATCGTCATCCGCGTGCCTCCCAGCGGGGAGCCTGCGAGCGGGCTCACCGTGTCGACCTTCGGCACGACCTGCGCGGTCGACAGGGCCAGGGTCGTGCGGAACAGAACGGAGCTCCCGTCCGGCGTGAAGGCCAGCGGTGCGTAACCGTTTGTGGTGATGGGCTCCGGGGCGGCCGAGCCGTCGATGGGAACGATGCAGAGCTCCGTCGGAAGGGGATCCGGCTCGAACGCGACGAGGACGTCGTGGAACAAGACCGAGCTCGAGTCCGGTGCGATCGCGAAGGCGTGGATCTCGTGGTTCGCGACCAGCGGGGAGTTCAGCTTCACGACCCC
>CAZDYS010000418.1:0-4033 GCA_964509445.1 uncultured Planctomycetaceae bacterium | reverse complement strand
GCGCCGGAGCGCAGGCGCGCGCCGCCCTCGAGCGGCGCGGCGAGGGTCGGATGCGGCTGCCGCGCGACGGGCAGCGCGTGCGGGTCGAGCTGCGGGTCCGGGTGGTCGAGCCCGACCACGTAGCCGATGGACAGGCGGTTCTCGCTCAGGCCGTAGATCCAGCCTCCGCCGTAGCCCTCGGTCCCGAGCGGCACGCCCATCGTGTGGATCACGTGCCCGAACAGCTTCTTGCCGCGCTCCTCCGGGATGCTCCAGATCTCCTTGATGCCGGTCTCGTAGATCTGGTGGTTGGCGTCCTTGGCGAGCCCGAGCTTGTGGATGAGACCCTTCACGAGGCTGCCGCGCGTGCCCTCGGCGAACACGGTGACCTTCGCCTTGACCTCCATCCCGGGCTCGAACTGCGGCTTCTGCGTGCCGTCCTTCGCGATCCCTGCGTCGCGCGTCTGCACGCCGACCACGCGGTCGCCGTCGTAGAGCACGTCCGCCGCCGCGAAGCCCGGGTAGACCTCGATGCCGAGCTCCTCGGCCTGGTCCTTCAGCCAGCGCACCACGCGGTACAGGCTGACGATCACGTTGCCCTTGTTGTGCAGCGGCGGCGGGACGAACGGACCACTGAGGCGCGTCGACTTGCCGTTCGCGCGCAGCACCTCGACGCAGTCGTAGGAGACCTCCGCCTCGAACGGGCAGCCCTTCTCCTTCCAGTCCGGGAACAGCTCCGCCATCGCGCGCGGGTCCATCACGGCACCGGACAGGATGTGGTAGCCCACGTCCTCGGCCTTCTCGAGCACCAGGATCGACACGTCGTCCTTGCCGGCCGCGTCGAGCTGGCGCTTCAGGTGGATCGCGCAGGAGAGCGCGCTCGGCCCCGCTCCCACCAGGAGGACGTCGACCTCGAGCTCCTCGCGCTCGACGCCCTCCGCGTTCAGGCTGACGCCGCCCTTGCCGTGCTCCATGTTGGTTCCGCTCATCGGGTCTTGGGGTCGAGGTTCGGTGCGCCTCCCCCGCCGCCGGAGGAAGCTACCAAGGCGGCCGCGCGGGTGCCATCGGCGCGGCCTCGCTCGGCGTCAGAAGACGACGTCGTCGCCGGCTCCGACGAGAAAAGGATTCTCCCGGCGCTCGCGGCCGAGGGTGGAGGTCGGGCCGTGTCCGGGAAGGAACGTGACCTCGTCGCCGAGCGGCAGCAGACGCTCGCGGATCGAGCGCAGCAGCGTGGCGTGGTCGCCCTTCGGGAAGTCCGTCCGTCCGATGCTCCCGCGGAACAGCACGTCGCCCACGAGCACGAGCTGCGCCTCGCGCTGGAAGAACGCGACGTGGCCGGGCGTGTGCCCGGGCAGGTGCAGCACCTCGAACGCGAGCGACCCCACCTCGACCCGGTCCTCGTGCTCGAGCCAGGTGTCCGGCCGACAGGCCAGGGCGTCCGAGCCGAGCCCGAAGGCGGCCGCCTGGTGCGGGAGCGAGTCGAGCCAGAACGCGTCCTCCTCCTGCGGCCCGATCACCGGGACGTCGAGCTCCCGGCGCAGGCTCTCGGTCGCGCCCGCGTGGTCCACGTGCCCGTGGGTCAGGAGGATCTTCTCGAGCACGACGTCGCGCTCGGCCGCGACCGCCAGCAGGCGCGCGCCCTCCCCGCCGGGGTCCACGAGCGCTCCGCGTCCGGTCGTCCGGTCCAGGAGCACGGTGGCGTTCTGGGCGAAGGCCGTCACCGGCACGATGGCGACCGCGAGCTCGTCGGTGACGTCCTGCCAGCTCACGAGCGATCTCCGATCCAGTGGTGACCGTCCGCGTAGCGCTCCTTCTTCCAGAACGGGACGGTACGCTTGAGCTCGTCGATCAGGAAGCGTGCGGCGTCGAAGGCGGCGGCGCGGTGCGGGCTCGCGACGGCGATCACGACGGACGGCTCGCCGACCTCGACGGTGCCGGTCCGGTGCAGGCCGAGCATGCGCAGCGTGCGCTCGGCGGGCACCTCCTCCCCCTCGGCCGCCGCGGGCCCGAAGCGCTCGTTGCAGCGCGCGAAGATGCGCTGCATCTCCGGGCCGGCCATCTCCTCGAAGGCCTCGTAGTCGAGTCGCACGACGTCCTCGCCACGGTTGCGGTCCCGGGTCGAGCCGACGAACACGACGGCCGCCCCGCAGCTCGCGTGGGACACGCGGCGGCGCGCGTCCTCGGGGTCGAGCGCCGTGGCGTGGACCTCGAAGACCCCGTCCTCGTAGCGCGCGGCGCCGCCGGAGACCGGGGGCAGGAGCGAGACCTCCTGGCCGTCCTCCACGGGCGTCCCGTCGTCGACGTAGCTGGTCCCGAGCACGCCGCGCACGTGGGCCAGGCTGCCGAGCTCGGCGTGCCGCTCCTCGAGCACCCGCTTGAGCCCGGCGACGTCGAGTCCGTCCGGAAGGTCGGACAGCTCGAGACGGTCGGTCCCGGCACGCTCGCGCAGGGCGGCGAAGAGGCGGACGGAGAGGCGCATGGGCGGCCATCCCAGCGGCCCGGGGCGGCCCCCGCAAGGGGCCCCTGGCCCTTTCGGGAGCGTGCTACACTCGAACGCCCCGGGCTGCCGATCACCCCCAGCGCACCATGACCGCCCCCCCTCCCGAGAACGCGGGATCCGAGCTCGAGCTCCACCCCGACCAGACCGCCGCTCCGACCCCGGCCGAGCCCGCGCTCGACTGGGAGGAGTTCCGCCGCACCGGCCACAACCCGGTGCCCCCGGTCGCGATGCAGATCGAGACCTCGTCCATCTGCAACTTCCGCTGCCCGTCCTGCCCGCTCTCCATGGGCGAGTACGACCGGCCCGAGAAGCACATGAACGTGGAGCAGCTCGAGAAGGTGCTCGACGCGTTCCCGTCGGTGAAGAAGATCGAGCTGCAGGGCATCGGCGAGGTGTTCCTGAACCCCTGCATCCTCGACATCGTGCGCGCCGCGACGGACCGCGGCATCGAGGTCCACACCTTCTCGAACGCCTCGAAGGTCGAGCGCTCGACCGCCTACGCCGCGGTGCGGTCCGGCCTGAAGCTCATCAACTTCTCGATGGACGGCGCGAACGAGGAGACGTTCCGCTGGCTGCGCAAGGGCGGGACGCTGAAGCGCTACAAGCGCTGCGTGACCAACCTGATCGAGGCGCGTCGCGCGCTGGGCTCGAAGACGCCGACGATCGGGGTGATGACGGTGCTCTCGAAGAACAACGTGCGCCAGATCCCGAAGATGCTCGCCATCGCCGAGGAACTCGGCGTCGACTCCATCATCTTCACCAAGATCAACGCGAGCTCGAACCCGGAGCTGAAGGACATCCTGCTCGGCGACGAGGAGCGCGCCTGGATCGAGAGCCTGCCGCCCTACCAGGGTCCGCTCGAGATCGTCTGGGCCTACGACGAATGGACGCGTCAGGAGCGCATGGACTGCTACTGGCCGCGCCACATGACCTACGTGACGGTGCAGGGCGACGTCACGCCGTGCTGCAACTACTACGACAGCCGCGAGCTCAGCTTCGGCAACGTGTTCGAGGAGTCCGGCGAGGCGATCTGGAACGGCGAGCGCTACAAGGCCTTCCGCAAGCGCCTGATGTCCGGCGACCTGCCGACGCGCTGCCAGAACTGCTGAGGCGGCGTCCCTAGGAGCCGCCGGCGCGCTCTACGTAGCTCGCCAGGCGGTCGCGCTGCTCCTCGTCGATGTCGTTCAGGAAGACCGCCACCTCGTAGTGGTCGATCTGCGGCGACAGCGGCTGGCAGCGTACGACCACGCCGGACCCGGTCACCTGCTCCCCGCGCGTCCCGTCCGCGAGGTCCGGCAGCGCCAGGTGCAGCCCGAGCATGGTCATCTCGGGAATGCGTCGATCCAGGTAGAAGCAGACCCCGGCGCGCGAGACGTCGCGCAGCCGCGCCTCGTGCTCGCCGTCGGGGAGCCGGATCGTGACCGGCCAGTCGAGGATGGCGCGCGGGTGGCGACGGCGCTCGTCGCCGCGCGGAGCTTGGGGCTGGGTGCTCGGATTCATGGCAGGGGGCTTCGCGGTGTGCTTCCCGGTGGTCCCGGAGCCGGGAGCCGGCGA
>CAZDYS010000417.1:0-4038 GCA_964509445.1 uncultured Planctomycetaceae bacterium | reverse complement strand
TCGGACGGGGCGCCTGGCTTCGGGAAACGGGTCGATCCACTCCGAAGCGAGACCTGCTGCGCGCGGTTCAAGAAGAACGCAGCGAAGCGAAACCCCCGCTGACGCTCGCGCGCCTTCTTCCAGCCCCCCTCGGTGAGACTCATCCTAGCGGCCTCCGCCGGGTCCGCCAGGTGGCGACCGAGACCCGCGCGGCTTCCGCGAGGCGTTCGCGTCGTCGTTCCGGGGACGACGACGCGGACGGAAACCGCTCGGTTCCCAAGCCAGTGAGAGCGACGCGCGGCGCGCGCGAAGGTCACCGCGATCCTCGGCGAGAGCCGCTTCGAGCGAGCGTGCGCCCCTAGTGCGCGAGGTACGTGAAAGCCCCCGGAAGTCGCTCCTCGAAGAAGCCGCGACGCACGACGACGTCCACGGTGTGCGGTCCCGCGAAGGGGCGCGCACGTCCGGCGCCCCGCGGACCGCGGGGCGGGACGGGGAGCTGGACGCGCGGAGGCACGCGCACCTCCAGCTGCGTCGTGCTCACCCAGGTGACCGAGGTCGCGGGCACGCCGTCGAAGGTCACCGTCGTGGTGGAGTCGAAGCCCGAGCCGAGCACCGTCACGCGCGTCCCTCCGAGCGGCGACCCCTGCGCGGGAGACACGGACTCGAGCGCCGGCACGAGCCGCGAGGCGAACAGGCCGCCGCCGGACGCCTGCGTCGCGAAGTACGTCACGGTGCGCCCGTCCGCGCTGACGCCGAGCGCCGCACCGCTCGCCAGAACGGTACCGCCGGGACCGAGGTCTCCGTTCACCACCTCCGGGGCCGCGCTGCCGTCGATCGGAACTGCGAACAGCTCCCGGCGCTGGGGGTCGTCCGGGTTCGCCTCGAAGAGCACGTAGTCCGAGGTCGGGGCGATGCGGAAGCTCTGCACCTCGCCGCCGCTCGTGATCGGCCCGCTGAGCCGCACCGGCGGCGCGCTCCCGTCGACCGGCACGGAGAACAGCTCGTCGCGCAGCGGAACGACCGGCCAGGCGCGGTAGACGATCCACGCGCCGTCGGGGCTGACGACCGGATCGACGTCGGAGGAGTTCCCGAGGTCCGCGATCAGGACGGCCGGCGTCGCGCCGTCGAGCGGCGCGCGGTAGAGGCCGTGGGTTCCTCCCGGCTGCTCCGTCGCGAACACGATCGTCGCCTGGTCTGGAAGGAGCGCGAAGGACGTGGTCTCGCGCGTCCCCGGAACCGGATCGTTCAGCGAGACGAGCGTCTGGGTCCCGTCGAGCGGAGCGACGAGCAGCTCCTCGTCTCCCCAGGGGCCGGCGCGGTACACGATCGAGGTCCCGTCGCCGGTCACCTGGGTGTAGCCCGCCCCGTACTGGCTGTTGTGGCGCAGCTTGACCGCTCCGTTGAGCCGGACCGGCGCAGCGCTGCCGTCGACGGGAACCACGAAGAGATCCCACTCGTCGAGGACGCTGCCCTGCGCGAAGACGACCCGCGCGCCTCCCCCCGCGGCCGGCGGAGCGAGGGAGAAGAGGCCGACCTCTTGCCCGGCCGGCGGGGACGGCGTGAGCAGCGTCGCCGGCGCACTCCCGTCGGCCGGAACGCTGAAGAGCCGCGCCTGTCCGCCGACGATCGCGCGGAACACCACGCGACTCCCGTCCTGGGTGAACAGCGGCAGCGCGCGCAGCGGGTTCGGCTCGACCGTGTCCTCGTAGACGACCAGCGGCGCGGCGCTTCCGTCCAGCGGCGCCACGTAGAGCTGCTGCAGGGAGCTCGTGACGAACGCCACCTGGTCGCTCGCAGGCGACAGGCCGTAGTAGGGATCGAGCGCCGTGTCGACGAGGCCGAGCGTCACGCGGGTCGGGGGCGCGCTGGCGTCCAGCGGCGCGGAGAAGAGCTCGCGCGAGAAGCTCGTCGGCGGATCGGACGAGAGCCACTGCACGCGCGTGGCGTCGTGGTTGAGGAAGAAGACGTTCAGGGACGTGCCGTCCTCGGCGCCCGGGTCGCTGAGCAACGTCGGCACGCCGGATCCGTCGAGCGCGGTGACGTGGACGCGCGTGTTCCAGGTGTTCGAGGAGGAGCGGTACGCGATCCGGCCGTCCCCGACGTGGACCGCCTGGACCGCGCCTCCCGAGGGAACGAGCGGGAACGGCGCGTTCAGCTGCACCGGCGCGACGCTCGCGTCGAGCGGCACGCTGAAGAGGTCGTAGTCGCCGTTGGCGAACACGTCGGCCAGGTAGGTCGCGCGCAGGCCGTCCGTCGCGAGCTGGAACGACAGCACGTCGCGCGCGCGCGTGGGGAGCGGAGCGCTCAACCGCTGGTGCGACACGTCCGCTCCCAGAACGGAGGCGCGGTAGAGCTCCACCTGCCCCGCGGTGTCCAGGTCGGCGCGGAAGACGACGCTCGCGCCGTCCGCCGTGAGCTCCCACGGACTCTGGACGGAACCTCCGGCGACGGGCGCGAGGTTGAGGCCGACGGGAGCCTGGCTCGCGTCGAGCGGCGCGCTGAAGAGCTCGGACCGCAGAGCGACGTTCTGGTCCGCGCGGTAGACGATGCGGGCGGAGTCCGCGGTGACGGCGAACTCCTCGACGCTCCCGCCGGTCGGAAGGGGATCGTTGACAGGCTGCGGCGCGCCGCCGACGAGCGGAACGCTCCAGAGCTCCGGCTCGGCCGTGTCGAGGTCACCGCGGAACACCACGGTCGAGTCGTCGGGGCTGAGCACGAAGGCGTCCACGTCGCCGGTGGAGAACGCCTGGCTCAGCCGGACCGGCGTGGCGCCGCCGGCGAGCGGGACGCGATAGAGCTCGTAGCGGTTGTTCACGTCGCGGTCGGCCCGGAAGACGACCGTGCTCGCGTCCGAGGTCACCGCGACGTCGAGGGCCTCTCGCCCGCCGTCCCAGTCCCCGATCTCCACCGCCGGCGCGCTCCCGTCGATGGGCGCCGAGAACAGCTCCCGGCGACCGAGGCCCGCGTGGTTCGCGGTGTAGACGACGGACTGTTCGTCCGGCGCGATCCAGAACGCCTCGACTTCCGAGTTCGCGATCGCGGGACCGCTCAGGGTCGTGTGCGTCTCGACGGTGTCGAGGCGCGCGGAGTAGAGCTCCCACACGTTGTTCGTCGTGAAGTCCGCGACGTACACGACGCGACTGCCGTCGGAGGTACACCGCCACCCCTCGCGCACGTCGCCGCCCGAGGGACCGATCGCGTTCACGCGCGTCCAGGGACCTCCGTCGATCGGGACGCGCAGGAGCTCGTAACGGCTGGGACCGATGACCCCGGCGCGGAACAGGACCTGCGTGGAGTCGGGCGAGATCTGGAACGTCTGGACCGGGAACGGGAACGGGCCCGCCAGCACGGTCTCGATCCCGGTGGAGAGCGCGAGGCTCTTGAGCGACCACTCGTTCACGCCGCCCCCCACCACCTCCGTCGCCACGAGGTACTCCCCGTCCGACGACAGCGCGACCTCCTGCCGGCTGACGCCCGCGGGCGTGCTCGTGAGCTGCACGGCGGGCGCGCTGCCGTCCACCGGGACCAGGTACTGCTCGAGCGGGGCCCCGAGCGGAGACGAGGCCTCGTACACCACGCGCGTCCCGTCCTCGGTGAAACGGATCTCGCCCAGGTAGCCGGAGGAGACCAGCTCCTGGTCCTCGTCGAGCCGCACGTTCAGCGGCGGGTCGAGCCGGGGCACCGTCGCTCCGAGGGCCGCGGCGAGCGCCAGCAGGACGAGAATGCGTCGCGAGGAGGAGGGACTCATGGCGTGCTCCAGGGTACGGCGGGGCGTCGAGGAGCGGGAAGCCGGCGCGAGCGACCGTCTCCGCTCCACCCCCTCGAGGGAGCCTGGGGGCCCTGGCGTTGCACCGACTTCGGTGCTTCGCCCGAGGCCTCGCGGGGAATCTCTACGTCAGCGAGAACCCGGTGACCGTCAACGTCCGACGGGGGCCGAGGCGGAGCGAAGTTCTCCCGGCCCCGCCCCTTCGTCCGGACAGGAGAACGGCCAAACCGAGCCACCTCGTGGACCTAAGACGAGACTCAGCAGTCAGTTGGGGCCAGATCGCAGCGGTTCGC
>CAZDYS010000416.1:0-4068 GCA_964509445.1 uncultured Planctomycetaceae bacterium | reverse complement strand
GGGACCGCGCCGAGCTGCCCAAGCGCGAGGCCGCGATCGGCGAACCGCTGTCGCCCTACGCCGCGACGAAGCGCATCGACGAGGTCTGGGCCGAGACGGTCCACCGCAGCTACGGCTTCGCCGTGACGGGCCTGCGCTACTTCAACGTGTTCGGCCCGCGCCAGGATCCGGACGGCCCCTACGCCGCGGTCATCCCGCGCTGGATCCGCACGCTGCGCTCCGGCGAGGTCCCGCGCATCTTCGGGGACGGCGAGACCAGCCGGGACTTCTGCCCGGTCGCGAACGCCGTGCAGGCGAACGTGCTGGCGGCGCTCGGGCCGGTGGGGGCGGGCGAGGATCGCGCCGCCGGTCGCTCCTTCAACGTCGCGCTCGGCGGTCGCACCTCGCTGAACGAGCTGTTCGGACTCCTGCGCGACGGTCTGGCGGCGCGCGGCGTCGCCGTCGGCGCCGTGGAGCCCGTCTACGAGGACTTCCGGCCGGGCGACGTGCGCCACAGCCTCGCGGACCTCGGCGACGTGACGTCCCTGCTCGGGTACCGGCCGGCGGTCGACTTCGCCGAGGGGATCGCGCGCACGCTCGACTGGCACGTGGGCGCCGCGACCTCGTGAGCGACGCGGCGGGAGCCGAAGAGCCGACGCGCGCGCCGGCCTCGACGCACCGCCGGATCCTGCAGGCGGCGGGCGTCGTCGCGTTCTTCTCGGTCGCCGTGCGCGGCATCGGGCTCGTGCGCGAGCCCCTGGTCGCGTCCGTCTTCGGGACCACCGGCGCGATGGACGCGTTCCTGATCGCGTTCCTCCTGCCGACCTTCTTCGTCAACGTGACCTCGAGCGCGTTCTCCTCGGCCTTCATGCCCTCGTACCTGCGCGTGGTGACCGAGGACGGAGAGGAGGCCGCCGGAGGCTTCCTGCAGGCGGCGCTCCTCCTGAACCTGGCGATGCTCTCGCTCGGCGTGCTGCTCCTGGTGCTGCTCGCCCCGGTGCTCCTGCCGCGCATCGGTTCGGAGCTCGGGCCCGAGGAGCTCGCCCTCGCGCGGCGGCTCCTGTTCATCCTGCTGCCGACCCTGGTCGTCAAGGGCGCCTCGACCTTGTGGGCATCGATCCTGAACGCCCGCGAGCGCTTCGCCACGGCGGCCTTCGTGCAGGCCGCGATCCCGCTGTCGGTGATCGGCGCGCTGCTCCTCTACGGGCGCACGCACGGCGTCACCGTGCTCGCCTGGGGCACGCTGGTCGGCTACCTCGTCGAGGCGACGCTGCTCGGCATCGCGCTGAAGAAGCGCGGCTTCCCGGTGCTGCCCCGCTGGCGCCCGCTGGACGCCGAGATGCGCGCCGCGATCGGCCAGTACCTGCCGATCTTCGCGGGCGCGTCGATCGTCAGCGCGGCCGCGCTCGTCGACCAGACCATGGCCGCGCAGCTCGGGGAGGGCAGCGTCTCCCGGCTGCACTACGGCCAGAAGCTGACCGCCGTGCTCGCGTCGATCGCGGCCACCGCGGTCGGGACCGCGATCCTGCCGGCCTTCTCGCGGCTCGAGGCGGAGCGCAACGTCTCCGAGGCCCGGCGCGTGCTCGGGACCTGGGTGCGCTGGACCGCGCTCGCCGCCCTGCCGGCGGCCGGGATCCTGTTCGCGTTCTCCGGCGGCATCGTGGAGCTGCTCTACCAGCGCGTGCGGTCCCGAGGACACGCGCGTGGTCTCCGGCGTCATGGCGCTCTACGTGCTCTACCTGCCCAGCTTCCTCGTGGCGACGGTCCTGACGCGCTACCTCGCGGCCGTGCGCCGGAACCGCGTGCTGATGGAGGCCGCCGTTCTCTCCTTGCCCTTGAACATCGGCCTCAACTGGGTCCTGATGCAGAGCATGGGAGTCCGGGGCATCGCGCTCTCGACCTCGATCGTCTACCTCGCCACCATGGTCTACGCCGCCCTGGCCGCGCGTCGCTCGCTGCGGCTCGCCGCCGGCGCACCCTCCGCATGACCCGACCGACGACAGAGCCTGCCGAGGCGCACGCGACCTCCGAAGCGCGCGCGACGGAGCAGCAGGACCGCATCTGGGAGTACTACCAGAACGAGACGCCGGAGGGCTTCGAGGGCGCCCTGCCGCGCGTGCGGTTCCTGGCCGAGCGCATCCAGCGCCTGCGTCCGGGAGCGCGCGTGCTGAACGTCGGCGTCGGCGCCGGGACCTTCGAGCGCGAGGCCCTGCGCCTCGGGCTGGAGGTGTCCTCGCTCGACCCCAGCGAGCGCAGCATCGCGACGCTGCGGGACGAGCTCCGTCTGGGCGAGCGCGCGCAGGTCGGCTACTCGCAGGAGATGCCGTTCGAGGACGCGAGCTTCGACTGCGTGGTCCTGTCCGAGGTCCTGGAGCACCTGACCAGCCACGTGCAGCACGCGACCCTCGAGGAGGTGCGGCGCGTGCTGGCGCCGGACGGGCTGTTCCTGGGGACCGTGCCGGCGGAGGAGAACCTCGACCAGGGGCGCGTCGTGTGCCCCGACTGCGGCCACCGATTCCACCGCTGGGGGCACCTGCACAGCTTCGACCCGACCTCGCTCGAGGAGCTCCTCCGGCGCGCGTTCCGCGTCGAGCGCGTGTTCGAGCGCTCCTTCGCGTCGTTCCGCGGGCGCAAGGGGGTGTTCGGCAAGCTCAAGCGCGCCCTGCGCGTCGCGCTGCTCTCGGCCGGCCTCGTCGGCGCGCCGCGCGACACCTGCGTGCTGGTCTTCGAGGCGCGTCCGCTGTGAAGGTCTGGGGAGCGATGCGCCTCTTCGCGCGGATCCTGCGCGGGGGAGAGGGGAGCGACCAGGCGCGCTTCGAGTTCGCCGAGAAGCTCACGCGCGTGATCCACCCGGACACGCGGTTCAGCGAGTACGGCAAGAGCTACCTCGAGGACCGCGAGTTCGTCGCGCTCTACGAGCGCTTCGAGCCGCGCAACAACCACAGCATCGACCGCAAGTTCGCGCTGGCGGAGCTGTGGAAGCTGTGCGAGCACGTGCCCGGCGACACGGCCGAGTGCGGCGTGTTCCACGGCGCGTCGTCCTACCTGATCTGCCGGGCGACGCGCGGCAGCGGGCGCACGCACCACGTCTTCGACTCCTTCGAGGGACTCTCGGGCTCCGGCGGAGAGGACGGGAGCTACTGGCAGAAGGGCGACCTCGCGGTGTCCCTCGAGGAGGTGCGCGCGAACCTCGGCGAGTTCGACTTCGTGCAGTACCACAAGGGCTGGATCCCCGAGCGCTTCGAGGACGTGGCCGACCGGCGCTTCGCGTTCGTGCACGTCGACGTCGACCTCTACGAGCCGACGCGGGACTCCCTCGAGTTCTTCTTCCCGCGGCTGAGCCCCGGCGGCGTGCTCGTGTGCGACGACTACGGCTTCCTCTCCTGCCCCGGGGCGCGCCGCGCGCTGGACGAGTACTTCGCCGAGCGACCGGAGTCCGTCGTGCACCTCCCCACGGGCCAGGGCTTCGTCCAGCGCGGGCCCGACGCCGGAGCGGACTGAGCCGTGGGGGCGGGCGGACCTGGACCGGAGCGCATCTCGCTCGTGATCGGCTCGCTCGTGATGGGGGGCGCGCAGCGGGTGCTGACGACGCTGGCGAACCACTGGGCGCGGGCCGGACGCGAGGTCGAGCTCCTGACCTTCGATCCGCCGGACCGCGCGCCGTTCCATCCGCTGGACGCGGCCGTGCGGCACCGACCGCTCGACCTGGAGCGCACGGTCGACTCGACCTGGAAGGCCGTGCAGAAGACGCGCTGGCAGGCGCGTCGGCTACGCGAGGCCCTGGAGCGCACGTGCCCCGACGCCGTCCTCTCGTTCCTCGAGCACACGAACCTCGTCACGCTGCTCGCGACCCGCGGACTCGCGGTCCCCACGGTCGTGTCCGAACGCGCCGATCCGAAGCGTCATCCGCTCGGACGTCGCTGGCGCTGGCTGCGGGCCCTGCTCTACCCACGCGCTTCCGCGGTCGTGGTGCAGACCGAGCGCGTGATCGACGGACTGCCGGCGCGCGCGCGGCCGCTTGCGCGCGTGATCCCGAACCCGGTGCTCGCGCCTCCGGAGCCGGGCGAACCGCCTGCCGTGCCGGGCCTC
>CAZDYS010000415.1:0-4070 GCA_964509445.1 uncultured Planctomycetaceae bacterium | reverse complement strand
CCTACGTCACGGCGGCCCTCGGAGAGGACCTGTGGCTGTTCGGCGGAACGGAGAACGGCGCACCGGCGAACGAGGTGCTCGTGCGCCGCGGCAAGTCCACGAGCTTCGAGCCCTCCGGCTTCTCGCTGCCGAGCCCGCGGACGGGCTTCGGCGTGGCGATGGCGCCCGGACACGCCTTCCTGGTGGGCGGGACCGACGAGCACGGCGAGCCGGTCGAGGACTGCTGGGTGCTGGAGCTCGACGACGCGGCCTGGAAGAGCGTGCCGGGGCCGAGCGTTCCGCGCGTCCACCCGGAGATCGTCGTGCTCGGCCGCGACGTGATCGTCGCCGGTGGCACCGGATCCGAGGGCGCCGCCTTCGAGATGCTGAGCCACGGCAAGGGCTGGCGTCCGATGGAGGTCACCGTCGAGGCGGAGGCGTTCCGGCTGTTCGCCTTCGGGGACCGACTGCTGGCGGTCCACAGCGATCGCACCGGCGGACGGCTCGTCCTCTCGCTCCTCGACGCCGGCCGCACGGGCACGATCCAGCGCGACGTCGCGACCCACTTCGCGCGCTGAGCGCACCTCCCTCCGATGATCGCACCGCTCCTCGTCACCGCGCTCCTCCACGCCGCACCGCAGGAGGAGGCGACGCCGGTCGACGCCTCCGCGGACCTCTCCCTCGCGCACCTGCCGGCTCCGGCCGCGGCGGACGCGAACCGCTGGCCCGCGTTTCGCGGCGCGGGCTCCGGGCACACGACCGCGACGCTGCCGCTGACCTGGTCGGAGACCGAGCACCTCGCCTGGCGCCGGGAGCTCGCCGGATTCGGTCAGTCGAGTCCGGTGGTCTGGGACGGAGTCGTCGTGGTCACGTCGGTCTCCGGCGAGGAGAAGGAGACGTGCCACGTGACCGCGCTCTCCCTCGGCACCGGTGAGGTCCGCTGGCAGCGCGACCTCGACGCGAGCCAGCGGGTGCCGAGCAGCGAGATGGTCTCCCGCGGAGCCCCTTCCCCGGCCGTCGACGCGGAGCGCATCGTCGCGTTCTTCGAGAGCGGCGACCTGTTCGCGCTGCGCCACGACGGGGAGCCGCTGTGGCATCGCTCGCTGTGCACCGAGTACGGTCCGTTCGAAGGCAACCACGGCGTCGCCAGCTCCGTCGTCCTGCACGCGGGGTCGATCTACCTCCTCCTGGACCACGAGGGCGCGAGCTACCTGGTCTGCATCGACGCCGCGAGCGGCGAGAACCGCTGGAAGCTGGATCGCGCTTCGCGCGTGTCCTGGTCCACGCCGGTCGTCGACGCCACCGGCGGGCAGCTCCTGGTCAGCTCGAACGGCGTGCTGCAGGGCATCGACCTCGAGGGGGGCGAGGTGCGCTGGGAGACGGAGGTGCGCGGCAACACGGTCGCCTCGCCCACGGTCCTCGGAGACGTCGTCGTCGTCGGCTCCTCGGAGGCGGCCGGCAACGTGCTCGCCCGCATCGACGCGGGCGCCGCGGCGACGGAGCGCGTGCTCTGGACGGCGCGTGGCGCGCGGCCCTCGGGCTTCGGTTCGCCGCTGGTCGCCGACGGGAGCGTGTTCCTGGTGAACAAGTCCGGTAGCCTCTCGTGCCTCGACCTGACGACGGGGGAGTCGCGCTGGGACCTGGACCTCGCGGAGGGGACCTGGGCCTCGCCCATCGCCGCCGGCGGACGGCTCTACTTCTTCGGGAAGGAGGGCCGCACCACGGTGGTCGCGGCGCGCGAGGACGGGGGCGAGGTCCTCGCCACGAACGCGCTCGAGACGGAGGGGACGGTCTACGGGGCCGCCGCCGTCGAGGGTCGCGTGCTGCTGCGCGAGGGCACGCGCCTCACCTGCGTCGCGGCCTCGGCCGACTGATCCCGACCACCGGCGGGGACTTCCGGGCTTTTGGGTGAATTGCCTTTGCGACGCACCCGCGGGCTCCTACGGTCTCCGCACGATGCGAATGAGAATCGTTCTCAGCGTGGAGGCGGCGAGCCTCCGGCACCGACTGGACGAGCGCCGCGCAGGCGCGGGTTTCCCGCAACCCGCAGCGTGGCGAGGGGGGAGGGAGTCCGCTGCAACGGTCTCCCTCCCCGAACGAGCGAACGGGGCTAGGCGGCACCACTCGACTCGTCCGAATCTGTATCCCCGGCCGGCGGGCACCGGGTCAAGGAGATTCCGACTCCATGCTTCGTTCCCTGAGCTCCGCTCTCGTCCTGTTGGGCCTGACCGCCCCCGCGCTGGCGCAGAACACGATCAGCGGCACCCTCCGTCTCGAGGCGACGGAACCCGTTCTCGCCGGCACCAGTGACCTCACGCTCCGCACGCCCTACGCCGGGACGATGGTCTTCCTGGTCGGGGACCTGAGCCTCGGTTCGCTCTACGCCGGCTCCGTGCGGCGACCGGTCCTGTCCGTGACCCCGAGCTTCACGCTGATCGCCTCCGGGACGACCGACAGCGCCGGGCGATTCACGACGACGGTCCCGATGCCGTCCGTGGCGATCGACCTGGTCCTCCAGGGGGTCGTCCTCGATCCGCAGAGCGACTGGTGGGCGACGAACGCCGTGAACCTCGACGTCGGCTCGACCAGCACCGCGATCTACTCCGACGGCACGATCGGTCTCGACCCGATCACGACCGTGTTCGGCTGGGGAGCGACGGACGTCGACTTCGCGGACCTCGACAAGGACGGCTGCCTCGACGCGGTCGTGACCTACGACAGCCCCGGCTACGGCGCTCTCCTGATGGGGAGCTGCGACGGCAACTTCGAGGACCAGACGGCTCTCCGTCTTCCGCTCGAGGCGGTCCGCGCGACCTCCACGGTCGCGATCGGCGACGCCAACGGAGACTCCTGGCCGGACCTCTTCCTGGGTGGTGGCTTCGCCGCCGGTCGCCCGGCGGCGGACAGGATCGTGTTCAACGACGGCACCGGGAACTTCCGGCTCAGCTTCCGCGACTTCGGGGGCGAACTCACGCCGCCGCGCGGTGGTCTCACGAAGGGCGGCGCGCGTCGTAACCTGCTGTTGCCTCCGGGAGCGGGCCGGGCCTTCGACGCGGGCTTCGCGGACATCGACGCGGACGGCGACCAGGACCTGGTTGTGATGAGCGAGAGCGACGCGGGCTTCCCCGAGGAGGAGGCGAAGAGCGTCGTGCTCTACCGCAACATGGGGAACGCCCAGGGCGGCGACGAGGGCTCCTTCGAAGAGGAGTTCTCGTTCTTCGACCTGACCTCCGGCAACCCGCACAACGGCGGGGGAGGGCTCTTGCTCGAGGACCTCGACGCGGACGGGGACGTCGACATCCTGGTCGGACGGAACAACGCCGCGGCCGGTGGCTCGCAGAACAGCCTCTACCTGAACGACGGGACCGGGTCCTTCACCGACGCGACCAGCACGGCGCTCCCGGTGGTGGCCGACAACACCTACGCGTTCGCTTCCGGGGACTTCGACGGGGACGGCGACGTCGACGTGTTCGTCGCGAACTCCATCGTGAGCGACCCCACGGCGGTCCACTTCCTGGAGAACGTCTCCACGACGCCTGGGACGCCGCTGTTCGTCGACGGTTCCGCCGGCCGGATCCCCGCTTCCCTCGGGGAGGCCTCCGACATCCGGCTCTGCTGCGACGCCGGCGACGTCGACGGGGACGGAGACCTCGACCTGGTGGTCGGGATCCACCAGCTCTTCGGCACCTTCGGACAGCCCGACGGCGAGTCCGTGATCCTGTTGAACCAGGGCGGCGCCCAGGGAGGCGTCCTCGGCGAGTTCCTGGTCGACACGGGCTTCAACCCGTCGCTGTTCATCACCGGCGACGTCGCCTTCGGGGACGTCGACGCGGACGGAGACCTGGACGTCTACGTCGCCAGCGGCGGCGACCTGTTCGGCGTGATCTGGGAGGACGACCTGATCCTCAACGACCTGTAGCGAACCTCGCGTCGCGCGCTCGGTAGGCGGCCGGGCGCGCGGCGCGAGCGATTCCCTCGCGGAGTCGCGCGCGTGCTCCTCTCGTTCTCGCGAGCGAGCGGGCGTGCGCAGGAGCCTGTCGGTCCCTAGGCGGGGGTCCGACAGGCTTCTTCTCTTTCCGGACGCCTCAGCG
>CAZDYS010000414.1:0-4074 GCA_964509445.1 uncultured Planctomycetaceae bacterium | reverse complement strand
CCATCCGCTCCACCGCGGTGGCCGGCTGCTCCCCGCCGGGCGAGGCGCCGTCCGTGTCGCCCATGCGGTCGCGCGCCCGGCCGGCGAAAAACCACAGCAGCGCGCCTCCCAGGACGAGGAGGGCCACCAGGGCACCCCGGGAGTCCGGCTGCCAGGCGTCCCGCCCGATCAGCCCGTGGGCCGCGAACCCGACGCTCGCCGCGACGAGCCACCCTCGCGGAGAGGTGCCGGAGCGGAAGAGCGGACGCCGCCGATCGAGGAGCAGGGCCAGGACGAACAGGGCGGCCGCGCGCACGCCGCGCGCCGTGGCTCCCTCGACCGCGGGCAGCTGGGTCCAGTCGAGCCCCAGCGGGGCGCGCGCGGCGGAGAGCAGCGCTCCCGAGGCGATCCCGAAGAGCATGCGGCGCGGGTCGAACCGCAGCGCGAGCAGCCAGACCGCGAGGTAGCCGACCCCCGCGGCCAGGAGGGCCCCCCGCGCGCCCAGCGCGCCGTAGCCGCAGGCGGCGCTCGTTAGGACCAGGCCCGCGGTCGCGAGGCGGTGGCCTGTCGCGCTTCGTCGGCTGGCGCGCGGATCCGATGCTTCCATCGCGCAGAGCCTAGCAGCCCTGGGGTCGAGACGACGCGCCCGGGAGGGTCGGTCGGGCGGGCCGCGCGCGCGGGCGACCCGCGGTCGAGGCGCATCGTTTTCCGGGGTCTCGCTCCCGCGGGGAGGGGGTGACCGGGTTCGCGGGCTCTCTCCTGGGCGCGGCTCGTCGCGAGGCTAGGATGTCCCGCCGCCTCCCTCGCGTCGTCCCATCCGACACGAGCTCCTCGAGGCTCGGCGAACGAGATCGCGCATGCTCCCGAGTGCGTCTCGTGCCGATAGGAGGAAGGCGTCCCCGCCCCGCTCCATGCTGTTCAGCTCGACGGTCTTCCTGTTCCTGTTCTTGCCCCTGGTCCTGCTCCTCGTGGGGATCACGCCGCGGGCCGGAAGGAACTTCGTGCTGATCCTCGCGAGCCTCGTCTTCTACTACTGGGGCGAGGCCTTCTTCGTGCTCGTGATGCTCGGCTCGATCGCCGTGAACCACGTGCTCGGGCTGCTCGTGGCGCGCGCCTCCTCACCGCGCCGCGCGAAGTGGGTCGTGTTCGTGGCGGTCGTCCTGAACGTGGGGCTCCTGTGTGCCTACAAGTACATGGGCTTCTTCGTCGAGAACGCGAACGCGGTGCTCGAGGCGGTCGGTCGCGAGCCCATCGCCTACGAGGCGGCGCGTCACCTGCCGATCGGCATCTCGTTCTTCACCTTCCAGGCGCTCTCCTACGTCATCGACGTCTATCGGGGAGACGCGCGCGTCCAGCGCAACCCGCTGAACCTGGCGCTCTACATCTCGATGTTCCCGCAGCTGATCGCGGGCCCGATCGTTCGCTACAGCGAGATCGCGGACCAGCTGCAGAAGCGCTCGCTCCACATCGGTCGCTTCGCGCTGGGCGTGCGACGGTTCGTGATCGGCCTCGCGAAGAAGGTGCTGATCGCGGGGCCGCTGCAGGTGCCTGCGACCGCGATCTTCGACACGCTCGGAGCGGAAGAGGTCTCCGGGAGCCTCGTCTGGCTCGGGACGCTCTGCTACGCGCTCCAGCTGTACTTCGACTTCTCCGGCTACTCGGACATGGCCGTCGGCCTCGGCCACATGTTCGGCTTCCGCCTGCCGGAGAACTTCAACTACCCGTTCATCGCGCAGTCCGTGCGCGACATCTGGCGGCGCTGGCACATCACGCTGACGACCTGGTTCCGGGACTATCTCTACTTCCCGATGGGCGGCAGCCGGGGCTCGGCCGGTCGCACCTACTTCAACCTCGTCGCGGTGTTCGTCCTGGTCGGCCTCTGGCACGGCGCGCGCTGGAACTACGTCGTGTTCGGCCTGTTCCACGGCGTGTTCCTGGTGCTGGAGCGTCAGGCGTTCCTGGAGCGTTCGCTGACCACCGTTCCGCGCGTGATGCGGCACGTCTACACGCTCGGCGTCTGGCTCGTCGGCCTCGTGATCTTCCGCACGAACTCGCTCGCCCAGGCCGGCGGCTTCCTGCTGCGGATGTTCGGTCTCGACAGGCCCGCGCGTCCGGCCGCCGTGACGGACTACCTCAACGGCGAGCTGCTCCTGGTGATCCCGGCCGCGATGGTCTGCTCGCTGCCGATCCTCGGCTGGCTGCGCGAACGCGCGCGCCGCAGCACCTCGCTCGCCCCCGTCACCTCTCCCGTGCTCGGGTTCGCCTGCGTCATGGGGGTGTTCTTCCTGTGCCTGATGGTCATGGCGGCCACCACGCACCAGCCGTTCATCTACTTCCGGTTCTGACGCCGGCATGAATCTCCCGAGCCTCGAACCTCCGACGCCGAACAACGACGAGCGCACCCCGATGGACTGGGGCTACGCCGTCGTGTTCGCGGCGCTGATCTGTCTGCCGATGGTGGGCGGACTGTTCGGGATCGGATCGCTCGCGTCGAATCCGGAGAAGCGCGTGCTGGCGCCGTTCCCGAAGGTCGAGCCCACGCGGGAGGAGATCGCCAAGAGCGGCTCGGACATCCGCGCCTATCTCGGCTCCCTGCGCTCGTTCCCGGGCGAGTTCAACGCGTACTACGACGACCACTTCGGCTTCCGTCGCTCGCTGATCTACGCGCACAGCCTGCTCAAGTACTTCTGGCTCGGCATCTCGCCGATCGCCACGGTCGTCAGCGGCAAGGACGACTGGCTCTTCTACAACGCTCAGGGGAACATCGAGAACTACCGCGGCACGCGGCTGTTCGACGACGTCGAGCTGGAGCGGTGGGGGCGACGGTTCGCGCAGACGCAGGAGTGGCTCGACGACCGGGGGGTCGCGTACCTGCTCGTCATCTCGCCCTCGAAGACCACGATCTACCCCGAGTACCTGCCGGACTGGGTCCGCAAGGTCAGCGACCGGACGCGGTTCGACCAGCTCCAGGGCTACCTCGAGGCCGAGACCTCGGTGGACCTGCTCGACATGCGGCCCGCGCTGCTCGCCAGCAAGGAGCGCGAGCGCTCGTACCTGCAGTTCGACTCCCACTGGAGCATGTACGGCGGCTTCGTCGCCTACCGCGCCGTGGCCGAGAAGCTCCGCGAGCGCTTCCCCGAGATCGAGCTCCTGGAGGAGGACGACTTCCGGTTCGTGTCCAAGGAGCGCCCGGGGGGAGACCTCGCGACGATCCTGCACCTGTACGACGACCTGTCGGAGGTCGAGGCGAAGCTGGAGTGGAAGGACGAGCTCGCCTACGAGTGGTCGGTCGGCTTCGACCTGCTCGCGCCCGAGCTTCCCGACCGCAAGGTCAACGAGCTGCGCGAGCATCCCTCGGTCACGGTCCACCGCGAGCGCCAGGACCTGCCCGAGATCCTGATGTTCCACGACTCGTTCGGCCCGCTGATGAGCCGCTACCTCGCGGACGCGACGCGTCGCGGCGTCTTCTACTGGCAGCTCCCGGTCAATCCGGAGGTGGTCGACAAGGAGACGCCGGACATCGTCCTCCAGGAGATCGGCGAGCGCCTCCTGATGATGCGCCGCATCGGGAAGACCAACCACGAGATCACGCGCAACTTCGAGCTCCGGCGTCGCTTCCGTTCCTTCGACGAGGTGCTCGGGCGGCTGGAGGGGACGTTCCTCGGCCCGGGAGAGACGGTGCTCGAGGTCCCGATCGATCTCTCGGTCCCGCGGGACATCGTGCTCCGCATCGACCTCGACTGCGGCGGCCCCGGACTCCTGCGCGTCCTGCGCGGCAAGGGCGCGCACGAAGCGCTGCGTCGCAACCTCACGCTCTCCCGCGAGATCGACTACGTCGAGCTCTACGGTCTGAAGTCCACGGAACCCGTGCGCGTCGTCCTCCAGAACCCGTCCGGGGCCCCGAGCTCGGTCCGGTCGATCGAGGTGCGCGCGGCGCGGGACGACGGTCCGTGAAGCTCGGACCGAAGGAGGTGGAGGAACTGCGAGCCGGGCTGTGCGCCTGGTTCGTCGCCACGCGTCGCGACCTCCCCTGGCGCCGCACCCGCGACCCCTACGCGATCTGGATCAGCGACGCGATGCTTCAGCAGACGCGCG
>CAZDYS010000413.1:0-4085 GCA_964509445.1 uncultured Planctomycetaceae bacterium | reverse complement strand
CCAGCCGGACGTCCACGCGCCGCGTCTTGTTCGACCCGACGGGTCGCACCTCGCCGGTTTCGAGCACGCGCAGGAGCTTCGCCTGCATCTCGAGCGGCATGTCCCCGATCTCGTCCAGGAACAGCGTGCCGCCGTCCGCCGCGACGAAGTGCCCGTCGCGGTCGCCGATCGCACCCGTGAACGAGCCCTTGGTGTGCCCGAAGAGCTCGCTCTCGAGCAGGTTCGCAGGGATGGCCGCACAGTTCTCGGCGAGGAACGGCTTCCCGCCGCGCGACGACTCCTCGTGGAGCGCGCGCGCGACGAGCTCCTTGCCCGTCCCCGTCTCCCCCTGCACCAGCACCGGCACCGAGCTCGGCGCCACGCGCTCGATCAGGTCGAACACCGCCTGCATCGGCGCGCTGTCCCCGACCAGCCCGAAGGACCGCGGAACCGGCGGGGAGCCCTCCTTCGCCCCGGCCGTGGACTCCTGGGTACGCGCCTCGCGCGCAGCGGCCTCCAGGGCCGGCGCCAGGGCGGAGAGCTCGCCGCGCTCGCGCGCCTCGGCCAGGAGCGCGTCCAATCGGGCGGCGAGCTCGCTCAACGCGCCACGACCTTGAGGTTCGCGTACTGGACCAGGAGGACCTTCGACCCGACCGCGGAGAACTGCACCGTCACGCGCGCGTTGATGCCCGCCCCCTGCATGCGCTCCACGACCCCGTAGCCGAAGTGGTCGTGCTCGACGCGATCGCCGACGGAGAGCTCCTCGGTGTCCTCCGGCGCCTCGTACACGCCGAGCACCGTGTCGGAGTCGTCTCGCTCGTCCGTGTCGCGGATCACCTGCTCCCGCGGGAGCTCGTCCAGGAAGCGCGAGGGCACGCGCCAGCTGGACTCGCCGTAGTGCAGGCGCGTCTTGGCGTGCGTCAGGAACAGACGCTCCATCGCGCGCGTCATGCCCACGTAGAGCAGGCGCCGCTCCTCCTCGACCCCCGCCTCGGAGTCGCCGCCTTCGGCCGCGTCCTGGAGCGCGAGCACGTGGGGCAACAGCTCCTCCTCCAGACCGCAGACGAACACGACCGGGAACTCGAGGCCCTTGGAGGCGTGCAGCGTCATCAGGCGAACGCGCGCGTCCCCCTCCTCGTCCATGCCGTCGACCTCGCTGACCAGCGCGACCTCCTGCAGGAAACCCGACAGGAGTCCCTCCGGGCTCTCCGCGTCGTAGGACTCCGCGTGCGTGACGAGCTCGTCGACGTTCTCCTCGCGGTTCGGGCCGTCCGGATCTCCGGTGGCGCTCAACCACTCGTGGTACTCGGTCTCCTCGAGCACGGCCTGCAGGGCCTCGGCCGCGGGGCGCGTCGCGAACTCCCCCAGGCGGTCCATCAGCTGCGCGAAGGCCGCGAGGGAGTTCTTCGCGCGGCCGCGGATCTCCGCGCGCGCCTCCTCGCTGCGCAGGGCCGTCAGGAGCGGGACGCCGCGTGCGGCGGCCCAGGCGCTCAGCTTCTCCACGCTCTTGTCGCCGACCCCGCGGGCCGGAACGTTCAGCACGCGCCGGCAGGAGACGTCGTCGCGCGGGTTGACCATCAGGTGCAGGTAGCACACGAGGTCCCGGATCTCGCGCCGCTGGTAGAACTCGACGCCGCCGACGATCTGGTACGGAATCCCGGTGAGGCGCAGGGAGCGCTCGAGCGCGCGCTGCATGAAGTTCGCGCGGTAGAAGACGGCGATGTCGTCCGCCGAGGTCCCCTTCTCGCGCAGCGCGTGGATCTGCGCGCAGATCTCGTTGGCTTCGTCGTTCTCGTCGGCGCAGGTCACCACGAGGACCTTCTCCTCGGAGGTCTTGTCCGTGAAGAGCTCCTTCTCCTTGCGACCGACGTTGTGCCGGATCAGCCCCTGCGCGGCCTTCAGGATGACGTCCGTCGAGCGGTAGTTCTGCTCCAGCTTCACGACCCGGACGGGCGTCCCGCCCGCCTGACCGTAGTCCTCCTCGAAGTCGAGGATGTTCCGGATGTCGGCGCCGCGCCAGGCGTAGATCGACTGGTCGGGGTCGCCGCAGACCGCCAGGTTCTTGTGCCAGCCGGCCAGGTGCCGCGTGAGGAGGTACTGGATGCGGTTCGTGTCCTGGTACTCGTCGACCAGCACGTAGCGGAACCGATGCGCGTAGGCGTCGCGCACGCCGGGGTGCCCGTCGAAGAGCTCGAGCGTCCGGACGAGGAGGTCGTCGAAGTCCAGCGCGTTGTTCGCGCGCATGGCCTGGTCGTAGCGGTCCCGCACCTGCACGAAGACCTGGGACTCCAGGCTGCCGTCCGCCTCCGTAGCGACCGCACCGTGCTCGTACCGTCCGGTCTTCTCCTCCGAGATCCACCCGCCGAGCACCGCCGGACGGAAGCGCTGAGCGTCGTAGCCCAGGTCCTTGGTGATCGTCTTGAGCAGGAGGTTCCGGTCGTGCGTGTCGTAGATCGTGAAGTCGCGGCTCCAGTCGCCGAGGCGCTCGATGTCCCGGCGCAGGATGCGCGCGCACATCGAGTGGAACGTGCTGATCCACATGCCCTGCACGTCGAGGTGACGCGCGACCCGCTCGCGCATCTCGCGCGCCGCCTTGTTCGTGAACGTGATCGCGAGGATCTCGTGCGGCGTCGCGCGACCGGTGGCGATCAGGTACGCGATGCGGGAGGTGATCGCGCGGGTCTTGCCGGAACCGGCACCGGCCAGGATGAGGAGCGGCCCCTCGCCGTGGGTGACCGCCTCCCGCTGGGGCTCGTTGAGCGACGCGAGCAGCTCTTCGGCCCGACTCTCGCTCGCTGCGTTCTCTTCCGCGAAGGCCTTCGCGTCCATCCAGTCCAGGGGCGGCATCTTCGGAGTCTAACGAGCGGGTGCTCCCCGCCCTAGCCGAGCTCCGCCGCAGCTTGCGCAGCCGCCTGGACGCCGCGCGCGAGGACGGAGCGGAGCTTGCCGTCCTCGAGCGCGAGCAGAGCCGAGATCGTGCACCCGGCCGGGGTCGTGACGTCGTCCTTGAGAGCCGCCGGGTGACGTCCCGTCTCGAGCACCATGCTCGAGGCGCCCCGCACGGCCTGGGCGGCGAGCTCCGTCGCGACGCCCCGCGGGAGCCCCATCATCACGCCGCCCTCGGCCAGCGCCTCGATGATCACGTAGACGAACGCGGGTCCCGAGGCCGAGAGCCCCGTCACCGCGTCCAGGTGCTCCTCCTCGAGCGTCCGCACGCGGCCGAGCGGGAGGAACAGGCGCTCCACGCGCGCGAGGTCCTCGGGGCCGGCGTTCCGCCCGGGCGCGAGGACGGTCATCCCCTCGCCCACGAGCGACGGCGTGTTCGGCATGGCTCGCACGACGCGGAGTCCGTCGACGCCCTCGGCCTGCACGCGCTCCTCGAGGGTCCCGGTGCGGACTCCCGCGGCGATGGAGACGACGAGCGGCAGGTGGTCGAGCGCGCCTTCGCGGGCCAGCTCGGCGAGGACCGGGGAGACCGCGTGCGGCTTCACGCCGAGCACCACGAGCTCGGCCGAGCGCACGGCTCGTGGATTGTCGGTGTGCACCTCGACGCCGAGCTCCTCGGCCGTCTCCTGCGTCCGGCTCGCCTGACGCCGGGTGGCGACGACCTGGTCGGCACGCGCCTCCCCCGAGCGCAACAAGCCGAGCGTCAGCGCGCGCCCCATCGTTCCCGCACCGAGCACGCAGATCCGCTTCGTCTGGTTCATCGCAGCATCCTAAGCGCTCGCCTCGGCGCGCGCGTGCAGCCAGGCCTGACCGCCGTGCTCCACCGAGCGCAGCGTCACGACCCGCGGCAGCCCGCGCGCGAGCTCCCCGGGCTCGAGCCGATAGCGGGCGGGAGGACGGTCCCCGGGCCAGTCCCGCGTGTAGGTGGTGGCGACGAGGTGACCGCCGGGGCGCAGGAGCTCGTGCAGGCGCGCCCACAGAGGACGGTCGAGGAACCGCGCGACCACGACCAGGTCGAACCGGGCGAGGGAGCCACCCAGAGCGGTCTCGGCCGGCAGAAGGTCGCGCGCCTCGGTCGCGACCTCCTGCCCCCGGGCCGCCGCGGCCTCCGCCAGCTGCGCGAGCCCCACCGGGCTCACGTCCCAGGCGGTCGTGCGCCA
>CAZDYS010000412.1:0-4092 GCA_964509445.1 uncultured Planctomycetaceae bacterium | reverse complement strand
AGGTCGAGGCGCGTGAAGTGATGCGCTCGGAGCGCAACCCCTACAAGGACGAGCTGCGCAAGCAGGTCGACGACCTGGCGGTCCAGATCACGAACCTCGAGGGCGAGGCCGAGTGGCTGATCGAGAAGGAGAAGGAGTACGAGCGCAAGACCACGCGTCAGGCGGCGGACTTCGGCCTGCTCTCGACGCTCTGGACGGAGCGGGAGGCCGCGCTCAAGGAGCTCAAGCTGGTCGAGGCCGAGCTCGGCAAGAAGGACCAGTCGATCCGCCTCTACCAGGGCACCGTGGATCGCGTGTACGAGGTCGTCATGCCGCCGGGCATCCTCAACGCGGAGCAGGAGCCGAGCGCGATGCTCCTGATCGCCTTCGCGCTCTTCGCCGGACTCGCGCTGGGCATGGGGGTCGCGCTCGTGTCCGAGTACGCGCGCAACTCCTACCGGACGGTCTCGGAGCTCTCCGCGGTCATGGCCGTCCCGGTGCTCGGGGCCGTCGGCGGGATCGTCACGCGCGCCCAGCGCCGTACCGTGCGCGGGCGCCGGCTCGTGGTCGGCACCTCGAGCGCGATCATCCTCCTCGGGATCTCGTGGATCACGTTCACCTGGTACGACGAGGAACGTCGCCAGTCGCTGCCGGTGGCCGTCGTCCAGGCCATCGAGGGATTCCAACGGGCGCTCGAGTAGCCAGCGTCCCGGACTGAGCCAGCGGCCCGATGCGCGACATCATCGTCTCCCTGATCATCGTCGGGCTGTTCCCGGCGTGCTTCCGGAGACCGTTCGTCGGGCTGTGCGTCTTCACCTGGCTCGCGTACATGCGGATCCAGGACCTGACCTGGGGCTTCGCGAAGTACCAGCGCTGGTCCTACTTCGTCGCGATCCTGATGCTCGCGGGCTACTTCATAGACAAGAACCGCAACAAGCGGTTCTTCCTCCCGGAGCCACGCTGCTACCTCCTGATCCTCCTCTGCATCTGGGTCGGGATCGGAGTGCTGCTCTCGGAGCAGCGCACCGGCTTCGGCTTCGAGGTCCAGGTGAAGGGCTACCTCGAGTACGTGAAGATCATCGGCGTCTCGCTCTTCACGACCGGCATGGTCCGGAACAAGGAGCAGCTGCGGATCGTGCTCTGGATCATCGCGCTGTCCCTCGGGTTCTACGGGGTGAAGACCGGCCTGGTGGGGGTCGCGACGTTCGGTGCGCCCGTGATCACCGGACCGGGCGGACTCCTGGCGGACAACAACGACTTCTCGATGGCCATGGCGATGGCCGTCCCGATGCTGTTCCAGCTCGGCTGGACCGAGCGCAAGCCGGAGCTGCGCAAGGCGTTCTGGTTCGCCGTGCCGCTGTCGGTCCTGACCGTCGGCCTGACGCGCTCGCGGGGCGGGTTCCTCGCCGTGACGGCCGCGATCGGCACGCTGATCTGGCGGTCGAAGAACCGCCTGATGGGGATCCTGATCGGGCTCCTGATCGCCCTGTCCGCCGCGGTCCTCGCTCCCAAGGACTACAAGGACCGGCTGGCGACGCTGAAGAACCCCACGGAGGAGGGCTCCGCCGCGAGCCGCCTGAAGGCCTGGGGCATCGCGACGCGCATGGCGGTCGCGAACCCGCTGTTCGGCGTGGGCTTCAAGAAGTTCCGCCAGCACTACAACGAGTACAACCCGAACCCGACCGCGCACGAGCTGGCCGGGCGCGGGAAGATCGTGGCTCACTCGAGCTACTTCCAGATCTGGGCCGAGTGCGGCACCGTCGCGCTGATCATCTACTTCCTGATGATCTTCTCGTGCCTCTGGACCTGCATGTCCGTCCGCAAGAAGGCGCGCAGCCGCTACTTCAGCAGCTGGATCATAAATTACGCCACCATGTTCGAAGCCTCGCTGCTCACGTTCATGGTCGGCGCGACCTTCCTGAACCGGGCGCACTTCGACCTCCTGTACCAGTGGGTCGCGCTGATCATCGCGTTCGGCGCGATCGCGAACGAAGAGCTGAAGAAGCCCGACGTGCACCCGGAGCGGACCGGCGCGCGCGGAGGCATCCGACACGTGCGCCGGACGGGCTTCCCGCCCGTCGGGAACTCGCGCGGCGCGGCAGCGGGACGGCTCCAGCCGCGCGGCATCTGATGTGCGGTTTCGCGGGAATCGCGCTCGCCGACCCGAGCGCACGCGTGGACGAGTACCTGCTGGCGCGCATGACGGACACGCTGGTCCACCGCGGTCCCGACGACCGCACGCTACACCTCGAAGGACCCTTCGGCCTCGGTTTCCGCCGGCTCTCGATCATCGACCCGGCCGGGGGGCGGCAGCCGCTGTTCAACGAGGCGCGGGACGTGATCGTCGTGATGAACGGCGAGGTCTACAATTTCCGCGAGCTGCGCCAGGAGCTCGAGGCTGCCGGCAAGCGCTTCCGCACCGGCTCCGACGCCGAGGTCCTCGCGCACCTGTACGAGGTGCACGGCGACGCGCTCGTCGATCGCCTGATCGGGATGTACGCCTTCGCGATCCTCGACCGCCGCGAGGGCCGCGAGCGCATCGTGATCGGTCGCGACCGGCTCGGCATCAAGCCGCTGTTCTGGGCGCGCACGCCCCAGGGGATCGCGTTCGGCTCCGAGCCGAAGGCGGTGCTCGAGGCCGGCTGGACCCCGCGCGAGCTGCGGCCCGAGGCGCTGCTCGACTATCTGGTGCAGGGCTACGTGGGCGGAGCCCGGTCGGCCTGGTCCGGGATCCAGCGGCTCCCGCCCTCGGGCGTCCTGGTCTGGGAGCCCGGGCGCGGCGAGGTCGAGGTTCGCCGCAGCTGGGACCTGCCGACGACGGAGCTCTGCGACGCGGCGGGGGACGAGGAGATCCTCGAGCTCCTGGACCGCACGGTCGCGGACCGACTCGTCGCCGACGTGCCGCTGGGCGCGTTCCTCTCCGGCGGCATCGACAGCACGGCGGTGGTCGACAGCATGCAGCGCGCGACCGGGGAACCTCCCATCGTCTGCTCGGTGGGCTTCCGCGAGCGGTCCCACGACGAGCTGGAGGTCGCGCGCGCCACCGCCGAGCGGCTCGGCGCCATCCACCACACGGAGATCCTCGAGGCCGACCCGGCGCTGGCGATGGAGGTGCTCCCGTGGTTCTACGACGAGCCGAACGCGGATCCCTCCACCGTTCCGACCTACCTCGTGTCGCGCATGGCGCGCGAGCACGTGACGGTCGCCCTGTCCGGCGACGGCGGCGACGAGACCTTCGCGGGCTACCGGCGCTACGTGCACGACGTGGCCGAGAACCAGCTGCGGCGCCGTTTGGGGGCGCCCGGGCGCGCGCTCGCGCGCGGCTTGGGGCGCGTCTACCCCAAGTTGGATTGGGCGCCGCGCTGGCTGCGCGGGCGCACCTTCCTGACCAACGTCGGCGACGAGCCCGCGGCCGCCTACTTCCGCAGCGTGTGCCAGCTGGACCGCGCCAGCGCCCTGGCGCTCCTGAACCCGGAGCTGGGCGAGTCCCTGCTGGGCCACGATCCCCTCGAGGCCTGCGCCGCCCACTATCGCCGGCCCGACATCGACTGCCCGCTCTACCGCGCGCAGTACGCCGACTTCCACACCTACTTGCCTGACCAGATTCTGGCCAAGGTCGATCGCGCCTCGATGGCGGTCTCGCTCGAGGTGCGCGTGCCCGTGCTGGATCACCGCATGTCGGAGCGCTTTGCCCATCTGCCGGCGGCCGAGAAGGTGCGCGGTGGGCGCGGCAAGCACGCCCTGCGCGAGGCCCTGCGCGAACGCATCCCGAGCTCGGTGCTCGATGGCACCAAGCGCGGCTTCGACACCCCGCTCAAGGCCTGGATCCAAGGCCCGCTGCGCTCGGCCGTGGCCGAGGCGGTCGAGGAGCTGCCCGCGGCCTGGTTCGACCGCGAGCGCCTGCGCAGCGCTCTGGCCGAGCACGACGCGGGCAGCCGCGATCACGGCCGACTCCTCTGGAGCCTGCTCGTGCTCGAACAGTGGCGACGACGCCACGAGGTGCGCGGCCTGGCCGCTTGAATCATGCGCATCGGCGTCCTCACCTCGCTGTATCCCAGCCCGCCGCGCCCCCAAGAGGGCGTGTTCGCGGAGCGTCGCTGGGTGAAAGAGTGT
>CAZDYS010000411.1:0-4092 GCA_964509445.1 uncultured Planctomycetaceae bacterium | reverse complement strand
AGCCCCAGCTCGCGGAGGCGGTCCAGGAACCCGGGCATCATCAGCCGCTCGGGGGCGACGAACAGGAGGTCCAGCGCACGCCGCTCGAGGTCCTCGAAGACCTCGCGCTTCTCGCTCGCGTCCTGGGCGCTGGTCAGCATCCCCGCGGCGACTCCGTTCGCGACGAGCCCGTCGACCTGGTCCTTCATCAGGGAGATCAGCGGGCTGACCACGACCGTGAGGCCGTTCCGCGCGAGCGCGGGGGCCTGGTAGCAGAGGCTCTTGCCACCGCCGGTCGGCAGGACGAGCAGGAGATCGCGCCCGGCCAGGTTCGCCTCGATCGCCTCGCGCTGCAGAGGTCGGAGCCGGTGGATGCCCCAGGTCCGCGCGATGAGCGCGTCGAGGTCCGGGGAGGCGGGGTCGGTCGTCATGGTGTCGGTCACGGCGGGAGGACCGATTCCATCGACGCGAAGTTGCGGTGCAAGCGGAAACCGCCCGCCTCCCGCACAGGTCCCTCCTGTGCGGAAGCTCGTGCCGAAGTCCTGGAAGGAGGATGCGATGCAGTGCGATTTCAGTCAGGTCGACAACGTCGACGTCTACCAGTCGATTCCCGAGGGCAGCTACGTGTGCCGGATCGCCGAGGTGCGGCCCGGCCTGACCCGGGAGGGCAGCCCCCGCTGGGGGTTGCGCCTGGAGGTCGTCGAAGGGGACTACGCCGGCCGCACGGCCGGCTGGGACAACCTGTCCTGGTCGGAGCGGGGTCTGCCCCGGGTCAAAGGGGTGCTCGAGCGGCTCGGCTACGACGTCTCCGGGCCGCTCGAGATCGCGCCGGACGACCTGGTGGGTCGGCGCGTGCGGGCCCAGTTCCAGGTGGAGGAGCACGAGGACCCGACCACCGGCCGCCGCGTGGTGCGGCTCAGCGTGCCGTTCATGGGCTACGAGCCGGTGGGGGAGGACTCGCCGTTCTGAGGGAGACGGCGCGTCCGCCCGCGCGGCGCGCGACGGGCGCGCGACGGAGAGGGCTTCTGGCGCGCGCGCGTGGACGACCGTCGGCGACCGCCTCACAATCGGCGTCCCATGCCCGTCCCCGCCGCCAAGCGAAAGCGCGCCGCAGAGCTGCGCGAGACTCTCCGCCGCTACGACCGGCTCTACTACGTCGAGTCCCGTCCGGAGGTCTCCGACCGCGAGTACGACGAGCTGTTTCGCGAGCTCGTGCTGCTCGAGACGGAGCATCCCGAGCTGCTCTCCCCCGACAGCCCGACCCAGCGGGTCGGCGCCCCGCTGCCGGAGGGGCAGGGTTTCGAGAAGGTGCGGCACGAGGTGCCGATGCTCTCGATCGACAGCCTGTTCTCCGAGGAGGAGGTCCGCGACTTCGAGGAGAAGCTGCGGCGTTTCCTGAAGAGCGAGGAGGGAGGCGAGTTCGACTGGGCGGTCGAGCCCAAGTTCGACGGCGTGTCCGCGTCCCTGCTCTACGAGGACGGGCTCCTGGTGCGCGGCGTCACGCGCGGAGACGGCTCCGTGGGGGAGGACATCACCGCGAACCTGCGGACCGTGCGGAACCTGCCGCTGTCACTCACCGCCGAGAAGCGGCCGCTGCCGCGCCTCCTGGAGGTGCGTGGCGAGGTCCTGATGCAGCGCGAGGCGTTCGCGCGCTTCAACGAGGAGCGGGCCGAGCTCGGGCAGCCGATCCTCGCGAACCCTCGCAACGCGACCTCGGGCGCCCTGCGCCGCAACGACCCCAAGGAGGTCGCCCGTTACCCGCTGGAGCTCCACGTGTTCGCGGTCGCGCGCATCGAGTGCGACGAGACCTTCGAGACGCACGGCGCGCTCTTCCACGCGCTCCGCGACTGGGGCCTGCCGGACGCGGGACAGGGGCAGCTGGTGCGCGGATTGGCCGCGTGCCTGCGCTACCACGACGAGCTGGAGGCGCGGCGCTTCGAGGTGCCCTTCGACATGGACGGGGTCGTCGCGAAGCTCGACCGCCTCGACCTGCGCGAGCGGCTCGGGCGCACGGCGCGCGCGATGCGCTGGCAGTACGCGCACAAGTTCGCCCCCGTCGAGGCCACCAGCACGCTGCGCGCGATCGAGGTGATGGTCGGGACCAACGGGCGCCTGACGCCCCGCGCGCACGTGGACCCGATCGAGGTCGGCGGCGTGACCGTGCGGCACACGACCCTGCACAACGCCGACCACGTCGAGAACCTGGGACTGCGCGTCGGCGACCGCGTGTTCCTCGAGCGCGCGGGCGACGTGATCCCGCAGATCCTGGGGGTCGCGAAGGCCGCCGACGGCGACGCGCCGGCGGACTGGGAGGACACGGTCCCCGAGGAGCTGCTGGAGGAGCCGGAAGGGGAGGTGCGCGCCGGCGTGATGTGGCGCTGGTGCGAGCCCTTCGCGATGCCCGCGCGCTGTCCGGCCTGCGGCGTCGCGTCGGTGCAGCAGGGCAAGTACTGGCTCTGCCCGAACGGGCTCGGGTGTCCTCCGCAGCTCGTGGGTCGCACCGAGCTGTTGTGCGGTCGGACCGCGTTCGAGATCGACCGCCTCGGCAAGAAGCTCGTGCGCCAGCTGGTCGAGGCCGGCCTGGTCGAGACGCCGGCGGACGTGTTCCACCTCGACCCGGCGAAGCTCCTGCAGCTCGAACGGTGGGGACAGAAGAGCGTCGACAACCTGATGCAGCAGCTCGAGGAGCGGCGCAACGTCCCCTTCGACCGCTTCCTGGTGGCTCTAGCGATTCCCGAAGTGGGCGCGGCGACGGCGAAGCTCCTGGCGAAGAACTTCTCGTCGCTCGAGGCGTTGCGCGCGGCGGAGACCGAGGCGCTCGAGGACCTCGAGGGCATCGGGCCGGAGATGGCCCGCTCCATCCGCGGCTGGTTCGACGATCCGGCCGGGAGCGCGCTGCTCGCTCGTCTCGAGGAGGGAGGCGTGCGCATCCTCTTTCCCGATCCCCAGGCGTCCAGTGGGGGAGCTCTGGACGGCAAGACGCTGGTCTTCACCGGCACCCTGGAGTCGCTCTCGCGCGCCGAAGCGAAGCGTCTCGCAGAGGACGCTGGCGCGCGCGTGACGTCCTCCGTGAGCGCCAAGACCGATGTTCTGGTCGCAGGAGAGGGGTCGGGCTCGAAGAAGAAGAAGGCCGAGGAACTCGGCGTCACCGTGCTGGACGAACAGGCGTTCTTGGCCGCTACAGGCGGTTGAGAACGGATTTCCGGCCTTCTCTCGTCAGTTTCTCGCAACCTCCCACGGATCGGGTGCGTTTGTTGCAGTGGAACCCCGGCGGTTTCCGTCGGAACCATGCCTCCAAGCGACGCGTCGTTCCGTACACCCGCTCAGCCCACCCGATCGCCATGAAGCCGGAGGACACCATGCCCAAGACAGCTCCCGAAGCCCTGCTCCCCGAAGAGATGCAGACCGGTGAGGTGCAGGCGTTGGTCGAGCAGGCCCAGAACGGCGATGTCGACGCGCTGAACGAACTGTTCACGCGCTACCACGCGAAGATGGTCGATGTCGCCCGCCGCCGCCTCGGTCCGCGCCTGCGCTCGAAGGAGGAGGCCGACGACCTCGCGCAGACGACCTTCCGCGAGGCGACGCGCGACTTCCAGCACTACGAGTACCGCGGCGAGGGCTCGCTCCTGCGCTGGCTGTTCCAGATCCTGCGCAACAAGATCCGCGACAAGGCCGAGTACTACTCCGCCGGCAAGCGCGACGTGAGCCGCGAGCGTTCCGTCGAGAGCGATCGCGAGGACGACCGCGGCGGGACGATGACCTACGACCCGCCGAGCGACGACCTCTCCGTCACGCGGCAGGTGCAGCGCGAGGAGGAGTTCAAGATCCTCCACGAGGCGCTCGAGGACCTGTCCGAGGATCACCGCACGGCGATCGCTCTGGTGTTCTTCCGCGGTCTGACCCTCCGTCAGGCGGGCGAGATCATGGGCGGACGCACGGAGGACGCGGTGCGGATGATGCTGCGCCGCGCCGAGAACCGCATGCGGGAGCTGACCCGCAGCCGCCTCGCCAAGTATGGGCGCGCGCCCGTACGCCCTGGCCCGGCCGGGGGTCCTTGCCGTGCAGCGCGGTGACCGCGCGTTGCTTTTCCTCGACCATTTCCGAGACCGTTTC
>CAZDYS010000410.1:0-4112 GCA_964509445.1 uncultured Planctomycetaceae bacterium | reverse complement strand
ACGGCCTTCACGATCCTCGGTGGCGCGCTCGCGATCGGCTTCGGCTTCGGCAGCCAGAACCTGGTCAACAACTTCATCAGCGGGCTGATCCTGCTCGTGGAGCAACCGATCCGCGCCAAGGACCTGATCCAGATCGGGAGCCTCTACGGGACCGTGGAGTACATCGGGCTGCGGAGCACGCGGGTGCGCACCGGCGAGAACGTCGAGATCATCGTTCCGAACAGCACCTTCCTGCAGGAGAACGTCGTCAACTGGACCCTGTCCGGCACGCAGGTGCGCGTGAAGGTGACGATCGGCGTCGCCTACGGCTCGCCGACGCGCGACGTGAAGGAGCTGCTCAAGAAGGCCGCGCAGAACCACGGACGCGTGCTCCCCAACCCGGAGCCGGTCGTGCTTTTCGCGAACTTCGGCGACAACGCGCTCGAGTTCGAGCTGCACATCTGGACCCACATGCGCACCTTGATGGAGCAGCGCCTGGTCGAGAGCGACCTGCGCTTCATGATCGACTCGCTCTGTCGCGAAGCCGGGATCACGATCGCCTTCCCGCAGCGCGACCTGCACGTCGACACGCTGCGTCCCCTCGAGGTGCGGGTCGCGCCGAGCGAGGACGCGGGCCCCGACCGCGACGGAGGCGGGCTCGGGACGCTCTGAGGGCGCTCGAGACCATAGATCTCGGCGGTCCCGCTCGCTGGACGCCGGGCCGGAGAAAGGCCTCGTCTCGGCGGTATAACCGGTACGCGATTCGACGTTAGACTGAGGGCCGTGTCGAACGGTCCTCTCCCTCTGGTACGTCTCCAGAGTCCGCCGGTTCCCACCTTGCTGCTTCTCGCGTTGGTGCTTCTGGGGGGCTTCGTGTCCGCGCAGAAGCGCCAGGCGTTCGTCTACACCGAGCTGGACGGACTGCCGAGCTCGTGGAGCACGTCGGTGGTCCAGGGGCTCGACGGCGAGATCTGGGTCGCGACCCGCGAGGGCGTGGCCTCCTTCGACGGGCAGCGGTGGCAGCGGCGGATTCCCCCGGGCGTCCTGGGTCGCGTTCGCCGCCTCGTCCGCGACGGGGAGCGGCTGGTCGCGGTCGGGCAGCCGGACCACGGTGTCGCTCTGTTCGAGGGGAGCGGCTGGACGCTCCTCCCGCCGCCGCCGATCCGGGGGGACGCGGTCGCGGTCGTCGCCGCCGCGGGGACGATCTGGATCGCGACGGAGCAGGACCTCGCACGCTGGAGCGACGGCGCCTGGAGGGTCGTCGGGTTGCCGGACGAGCTGGGGCGGATGCACGGGGCCGCACCGGGCCACGGCGCGAGCGGCCTCTGGCTGGCGACCGACAGCGGTCTCTGGCATCACGCCAACGAACAGAGCACCCGCTGGACGCGGGATCCCTGCTTCGCGGTCGCGAGCGTGCCGGCGACGAGCCGGGTGTACACCGCGGAGGAGGCCGGCCTGCGCCGGGTCTCCGAGGACGGCTCCGACCTCACCTATCGCTGGACCCGCCTGCAGTGGGACCGCCTGCACCGGGCGCCGATCACGCTGTACGTCGACCACGGCTCGGAGGTCGACGGGCTCTACGCCGCGACGCCGGAGATCCTGCTGCACGTGCAGGGAGGCGTCGCGCGCAACATCGGCCTCGCGGAGGGGCTCGTCGGGACCGGTGGCCAGTCGCTCTGCCTGGACCGCGAGCGCAACCTGTGGGTCGCGGGGCGCCGGGGAATGACCTGTCTGCCGCCTCCGCTGTTCGAGAACTACGGTCCCGAGCACGGGCTCTTCCAGCGCGAGGTCACCTGCGTGCTGGAGCTCGACGAGGGCCGGCTCCTGCTCGGACATCCGACCGGGCTCACGCTCCTGGACGGGACGCGCACGCGACACTTCGACCTCTCCGTCTGGGTGGGCGACGCCAAGACCCGCGCTCGCGTCCTGGACCTGGCGCTCGAGTCCCGAGAGCGCGTCTGGGTCACCCTCGCGGCGCCGGGCGTCCTGTGCGTCGACCTCGAGAGTGGAGACGTGCACGCGTTCCTGAGCGAGGACGAGAACCCGCGCGTCGATCGCACCGTGGTCGTGCGGGACGGTCAGGTGCTGGTGGGCGGCCCGCAGGGCCTGTTCGAGGCGACGGACGACGAGCTCCGGCCCCTGGAGGGATCCCCGCGGGGCATCCGCAAGGTCGTGCTCGGGCCGTCGAACGAGCTCGTGCTGGGAACCATGCAGGGCGTCTTCCTCGAGCGCGAGAACGGGTCTTGGCTGCAGGTGCAGCACCGGGAGGAGAAGACCGCGGGCATGGTCTACGCCCTGCTCCACCGTCGAGGCACGCAGCGGCTCCTGGTCGGGTCGCTGGGCGGGCTGTTCGTCCGCGAGAAGGACCGGTTGGAGCGCCCGCGCGACCTGCCGCGGCTGGAGATGCCGGTCTACGCGATGCTGGAGGACGCGCGCGGGCGGCTGTGGTTCGGAACGGACCGCGGTCTGATGCGCTGGGCCGACGGTGTCGAGCGGTGGTTCACCGTGAAGGACGGCATGGCCGGGCACGAGGTCAACCGCGCGGCCCTGGTGCAGGCCTCCGACGGACGGATCTGGGTCGGCTCCGAGGGCGGCGTGAGCTGCGTGGTCGAGGAGGCACACGTGACGCCCGCTCCCCACGCGCGCTTCACCGGCTGCGCGGTCGACGGCGCCGAGCTCGAGGGGTTCGCGATCCCGCCGAACATCGACGGACGCGAGGTGCTCCTGCGGTTCCACGCCAACTCGTTCCAGACCGGTGGAGAGGTCTCCTATCGCGGGCGGCTCGTCGGCTACGACGAGGACTGGCTCGATCCCGCACGCTGCGCGGACGGTCAGGTGCGCTACACGAACCTCGAGCCCGGTTCCTACCACTTCGAGGTCCAGGCACGCACGCGACGGACTCCCTGGGGCCCGATCGCTCGCACGGACACCTTCGGCGTCGTCCGGCCGTTGACGCAGCGCTGGTGGTTCCGCGCCGCCCTGGGAGCCGGCGTGCTCGGCGCCTGCGGTCTCCTCTTCGCGCTCGTCGCCTATCGCCGACGCTCCTCCACGCTCGAGCGTCTGGTGGAGGAGCGCCAGGCGGAGCTGAGCGCCTCGGAGCGTCGCTACCGCGAGATGTTCGAGCACACCCCGGCGGCGCAGCTCCTGGTCGATCCACGGACCGGCCGCGTGCGGGACGCGAACCCGGCGGCCTCCGAGCTGTTCCAGACGGCACGCGAGGCACTGCGGGGAGCGCCGTTCCACCAGGTCGTCGGCGCCGACCTGCCCACCACGGGCGAGGAGCCCCAGCTCGTTCCGGCGCCGCAGGGACCCGACTCGGCCACGGGGTTCGAGCTCTACGCGAGCAGCTACGAGCTCGACGGGGAGCCCGTCGTCCACGTGTCGCTCCTCGACGTGCGCGATCGGAGACGGCTCGAGGAGGAGCTCCGTCACGCTCACCGGATGCGCGCACTCGGTCAGCTGGCCGGTGGCGTCGCGCACGACTTCAACAACCTGCTCACGACCATCCTGGGCGTGAGCGAGCTGGTCGAGCAGCAGCTACCGGAGGACGGCGATCTGCGCGAGGACCTGCGCGCGATCCAGCGCGCGAGCGAGAACGGTGCGCTGCTGGTCCGACAGCTCTTGGCCTTCTCGCGTCAGCAGCAGCTGCGGCCGGAGGTGCTCGCCGTGAACGAGGTCGTGGAGGAGTTCGTCTCGTTCTTCGGTCGGACCCTCGGGGACGACGTGCTCATCGAGACCCGCCTGGCGGACGACACGGGCTGCGTCGAGGTCGACCGCAGCGAGCTCGAGCGCGTGCTCCTGAACCTCGCGCTCAACGCGCGCGACGCGATGCCGGAGGGCGGAACGCTCCGGCTGGAGACGTCCGTTGTCGGCCGGCGCTCGGTGGGGGAGGACGCCGCGGAGGTTTGCCTGGCGGTCAGCGACACCGGGTGTGGCATGGACGCGGACGTCCGCGCGCGGATCTTCGAGCCGTTCTTCAGCACCAAGGACGCGTCCCAGGGCAACGGTCTGGGGCTCTCGACGGTCTTCGGGATCGTGGAGCAGAGCGGGGGACGGGTGCGGGTGCGCAGCGCTCCCGGGCTCGGGTCGACCCTCGAGGCCTTCCTCCCGCGCGTCGCCGACCAGGCGGCGCC
>CAZDYS010000409.1:0-4118 GCA_964509445.1 uncultured Planctomycetaceae bacterium | reverse complement strand
CATGCGCAAGGGCTCGCGCGCGGAGGCGATCCCGGTGTTGAGCAGCACGCCCTCGACGCCGAGCTCCATCGCGAGCGCGACGTCGCTGGCCGTCCCCACGCCCGCGTCGACGATCACCGGGACGTCGCACAGCTCGAGCACGATCCGGATCGCGTTCGGGTTGAGGATGCCCTGCCCGGATCCGATCGGCGAACCGGCCGGCATCACCGCCGTCGCCCCGGCGTCCTGCAGCGCGACGCACAGGCGAGGATCGTCCGAGGTGTAGACCAGTACGTCGAAGCCGTCGTCGACGAGCTGGCGAGTCGCCTCGAGCGTTCCGATCGGGTCCGGCAAGAGCGTCTTCGTGTCGCCGAGGACCTCGAGCTTGACCAGGTCCGTGCCCAGGATCTCGCGGGAGAGCCGCGCCGTACGCACGGCACTCTCGGCGTCGAAGCACCCGGCCGTGTTGGGCAGGATCGTCATGCGCTCCCGGTCGATGTGGTCCAGGAGCGAAGGACCGGCGCCGGGATCGAGGTTCACGCGCCGGACCGCGACAGTCACGCAGTCCGTCTCGCTGATCGCGAGCGCCTGCTCCATCTCCTCGAAGGTCGCGTACTTGCCCGTGCCGACGAGCAGTCGGGAGCGGAAGGTGTGTTTCCCCAGGACGAGCGGCCCGTCCTCCGTTGCGTGGTCGATCGCGGTGCTCACGGCGACGAGCATAGCAGGGGGACGGGCCCCGTGGACCGCCGTGGCCGGGGATCCCACCGCCCCCCACCTCCACCCCTGTGGACCGTGCGGGAGGTCGTCGGGTTGCGGCGCCGCCGCCGAATCCTCAGCCGCCGCCGACGAGGGTCACGATCTCGAGCTCGTCCCCCTCCTCGAGCGCCACGTCCCCGTGACGCGCGCGCGGCACGAGCTCGCGATTGCGCTCGACGGCGACCTGCTCGGAGCGCAGTCCGAGCGCCTCGACCAGCGTCGCCACGCTCGCGCCGCCGGGGAGCTCGCGCTCCTCCCCGTTCACGCGCACCTTCACGAGCCGACGCGCACGAAGGCGCACTTGAGGTAGTCGGTCTCCGGGACCGTGCTGAGCACCGGATGGTCGGCGCTCGCACCGGCGAACCGGAAGATGCGCGCCTCGCGCTGGGCGTCCAGGGAAGCCTCCGCCAGGCAGCGCGTGAAGGTCCCCCGGTCGATGTTGTAGGAGCAGGAGGCGGTGACCAGCACGCCGTTGGGACCGGTCAGCTGCATCCCGCGTCGGTTGAGCTCGCGGTAGCCGCGAACGGCGCCCTCGGCCTCGCGCTTGGAACGCGCGAACGCCGGCGGGTCGAGCACGACCAGGTCGTAGGACTCGTCCCGCTCCACGCGTCGCCGCAGGTCGTCGAGCGCCTTGACGCGCTCGAACGAGACGCGGTCCGCGACGCCGTTGCGCTCGGCGTTGCGCAGCAGGCGTTCGCCCGCGGCCTCGGACTGGTCCAGACAGAGCACGGACTCCGCTCCCGCGAGAGCCGCGCGGACCCCGAAGAGTCCGTCGTAGCTGAACACGTCCAGCACGCGGGCCCCGCGAGCGAAGCGCGCGGTCAGCGCGCGGTTCTCGCTCTGGTCGAGGTAGTGACCCGTCTTGTGCCCGCGCAGCGGATCGACCTCGTAGGAGAGCCGCGCAGCTCCCTCGCGCTCCTCCACGACCTCGATGGCGTCGCGCGACCCACGCAACCACTCGACACGCGGCTCGAGCGCCTCGTGCTTGCGGACCGAGGTGTCGGAGCGGTCGAGGACGCCGGTCGCCTCGAAGGGCAGCGCCTCGTCGATCAGCTCGAGCAGGAAGGAGAGCATCCGGTCGGACGCCTGGGCGCCGCTCTGCAGGACGAGGACGTCGGCGTACCGGTCGACGACCAGGCCGGGCAGCCCGTCGGCGTCGCCCGCGATCAGCCGACAGGCGCCAGCCGGATCCAGCAGGCCGACCGAGGCGCGCGCGTCGATCGCCTCGCGCACGCGGTTCGCCCAGAACGCGCGGTCCGGCTGGCGGTCCGAGCGCGTGACCAGGCGCACGCTGATCTTCGAGTGCGAGCTGAAGAGACCCCAGCCCAGGACGGAGCCGTCCGGTGCGCGCACCGGCAGGAGCTCGCCCGGCTCGCCTTCCCCGTCGGCGCAGTCGTCGCTGTAGATCCAGGGGTGTCCGCGCAGGATGCGCTTGCGGCCGCGGCCGGTAACGGTGATCTGTCCCATGGCCGGCGGAGTCTAGTCGCTCTCGGCAGCGCGCGGAACGAGCTCCCCGGGGAACGGCCCTATCCGTCCAGCTCGACGAGCCGCCGGAAAGCCGGATCCTCGCGCAGCGAGGCCAGGTCCGGATCGCTCCGCGCCCACTCCTTCTGCCGCTCCAGGGAGCCCGGAGACGCGTGGTTCTCGGCGAAGTCGCGCTGCAGGAAGTCGACCGCCTCGCGCACGTCCCCGAGCAGCGCGTGGGTGCAGGCGATGTTGTAGTACAGGGCGGGCGCGGGCTGCAGCGACCGCAGGACCGCCCGGGCCTCCGCCTCGCGGCCGGAGCGGGCGCGGTAGCAGGCGAGCAGCGCCTGCATGAAGTCGCGCTCGTCGAGCGCGAAGGCCTCCTCGAAGTACGCGAGAGCCCGGTCCGGATCCTGGAGGCGCACGTTCGCGTTGACCGCGAGCGACAGGAGCGCGTTCGCGCGCATGCGCTCGACCTGGCGGATGAACGGGTCGGAGCCCGCGTCCGCGCCGTTCGCGACGCGCGTGTTGACGACCTCCTCCAGCCTGCGGGTCGCGCTCAGGTAGGTCGTCTCCGCTTCGCCGGGCATGCCGAGGTCGCTCAGGCTCGCGCCCAGCGTCACCTCGAGCCGCGCGCTCTCGAGCTCGGTCCACAGCGCGTTCGCTCCGGGCAGCCCGGAGCGCACGTCCTCGAGCGCACGCTCGGCCAGCGCGCGGGCATCGGCGGCGCGGCCCTCGTCGCGCAGGTTGCCGGCCACGATCTGCGCGAAGGAGGATGGCACCGAGGCGAGGTCGGCGAGCGAACGGTAGGCGGCGAGCAGCGCGTCGGGATCGAGCGAGAACGGATTCGGAACGCTCTCGAGCTTGCGCGCCTCCTCCCGGATCTGGTCGTCGAGCCAGCCGATCTGCGCGCGCAGCCGCTGCGCGCGACGCCGCATCTCCATCTCCGACAGCCCCGACGAGAACAGCTCGCTGAGCTCTCTCCGCCAGGAGTGCGAGATCTCGCTGCGGCAGCGCTGGAACAGCGCGAGACGCGCGCGGTCGAACAGCGGATCGGACAGGCGGCGGTCCGCGTCGAGGTTCGGGTCGAGGCCCGGCGCAGGCTCGAAGCCCGGCAGCTCCCAGGGCGCGACGGTGGCGAGCACGCGGGCCAGCGCGATCAAGAGGTCCTCGCCCGGCCCCCCTCGAAAGCGCTCCACGCGATCGGTGTGGATCACCAGCGGTCCCGGGCTCAGGTCCCGGTTGAGCACGTCGCCGAAGGACGACTGCAGAGGCAGGTCCGTGCGGATGCCGAGCTCGCGCGCGAGCAGGAGCAGCTCGTGGGCGCGGCGCGCGCGCGCGAGCAGCGCGCGGTCGGAGATCGGACGGTCCGCGGCCAGCCCGCAGAGCACCAGCCACAGCTCCTCGAGACACAGGAGCTCGAGCCGGTCGACCATGATGCGCGCGCCGACCTCCTCGAAGCCGCGCGAGGTGGCGGCCGGTCCGGGGGCGAGGTCGAGTCGCTCGCCGAGCAGGTACTCGAGGAGGGCGCGGGCGCGTTCGAAGGACCGGCTCGCCTCGTCGAGCTCCCCGAGCGCGAAGTGCGACGCCCCCATCAGGTGCCAGCCGTAGAACCGGTAGGTGGCGCGCTCGTCCACGGGCGCGAGCAGGGCGGCCTGCTCCAGGGCGGTGGCGAGCTCCAGCGCCTCTTCGCCGTCGCCTGCCTCGGAGAGCGCGATCGTCGCGCGCCGGTAGAGCAGCTCGTGACGCGGCAGCCCCTCCTCCGCCAGGGCCTCGAGGATCCCGTCGACGCGCTCCAGCTCGCCGAGCTCGACCAGGCGCAGCACGAGACGGTCCAGGGCGAACGCGGCCGCGACGCGCAGGGAGTCCGCGGGGTGTCGGGCGCCGCGCACGAGCGGCAGCCGGTCCGCCGGGTCGAG
>CAZDYS010000408.1:0-4119 GCA_964509445.1 uncultured Planctomycetaceae bacterium | reverse complement strand
CAACGCCTCTTCCCGATTCCAGAGGGGTTGCAGCCAGCCGTCCCCTCCCGGAAGGAGAATGGCGTACTCCGCGCTCCCGGGGAGGGCGGAGGCCTGGCGTCTACCCTGCCAGAGTTCGCGCACCTCGACCGGGGGCCGCAGGCCGTGACGGCGGAAGCTCGTCCTCACGAGTTCCGCGAGCGGGACCGATTCAATCACGGCTCTTCTCCGCGTTGGCACGAACCGATGCGAGGAGCTTCGCGACACGCTCCTCCTCGGGGAGCGCGAAAGATTGTTCTTGCACGAGATCGCGGACCCGGTCGAGGTTGCGATCGAGACCGCTCGCCGCGATCCGGGCCCACGCTTCCTCGTTCCCGGGACTTCCAGCGGCCTCGTCGACTTCGCGTTCGAAGCGGTTGCGCATCGTCGCGACCTCGTCCGCCGTCAGGCGTACGTTCTCGACCGCGAACGGAACGATGGGAATGCCGTGGTCCAACGCCGTTCGAATCTCCACCTGGATGACGGCGCGCGCGAGGCTCGCGCGAGAGACGAGCAGCACCAGGACGCGCGCGTGGAGGATGCGGTCGATGTACTTCTGGATCGATTGCCCCGCCGGGTTCCGCTGGTAGTTGTCTACCTGGCATCCATCGTTCTCCAGCGCTTCTTCGATCGCGCCGGCGAAGGGCGAGTCGGCGCCCGTGAAGCTGAGGAACACCTGGAGAGCATCCTCCTCGGCAGGGGGCGGGGCGAGACGGAAACCCCGCAGCACGTCCGTGCGAGGAACGTGCAGCCGGGACCGGGGGCAGGTGAGTTGACTGCCGGGCGCCGCGGATCGCACGCGGGACCAGGGCAGGGCGGCCGCCTCCGCGGCGCGACAGGCGGAGCACGGACAGGACAGCGTGTCCTTCCAGATCAGGGAGGACATCCCCTGCGCGCGGAAGTCCTCGAGCATCGCGAACAGGAGCGCGCGCACCTGACTCGCGTAGCCCTCGGCCGCTCCCGGTCCGCGCAGCCGCGCGATGACGCGGGTCTCCTCCTCCCACAGGTCGGCCGTCCACTCGTCCGCGACGAGTCGAAGCGAATCGCTCCACGCTCCCTCGACCCGGATCCGCAGCGTGGGGGCCTTGACCAGCAGTGTGGCCAGCAGCCCGGCGGGCAGGAACGGACGGCTCTCGATCCGGATTGTCAGGTCGGAGTCCGGTCCCGCCTGTTCGTTCTCGTCTCGGGAGGGGAAGAGCGAAGGCCAGGCGAGGAACGGCTTCCCGTCGCGGTCGACGCGATAGCAGAGTCGGAGGTCGCCGAGCAGTCGCACGAGCGCCTGCCGCTCCTTGCGCCGGAACCTGGGGGACGGCCAGGCCCCGCCCATCTCCGCGAGGGGCACCCAGCCCTCCTCGCCGGAACGTTCGACGAAGTCGATGGCCAGGAAGACGGCATCGCGCAACCAGTCGGGGTCGAGCAAGATCCGCTGCGGGTAGTGCTTCGGGAAGCACAGGATCGAACCGCCCTCGGTGAAGTCCTCCAGGACGGCGTCCGACTCTTCGTCCTCGACACCATGTCGGGCCGAGAGCGCGTCGAACTCGTCCTCGGACAAGAACCGAGTCCCTTCGCTCACGAGATCGTGGAGCGCCGCGCGCAGCGCGACCCACGATCGTCGCAGGGGCCGCCGACGGGACCCCGCTTCGGCCAACATGGCGAAGAGGTGCGCGCGCAGGTCCGACAGCCCGGTCCCGTCGAGGAAGCTCACCTCGCAGCGCCGCGCTCCGGGCGGGATCAGGTCCTCCAGGCCGTTCTGGACCGGGCGCCCGGTCCGCACCTCGTCGATGCGACTGGTGACGACGAGCAGGCCGCCGCGCCCCTCGCCCCTGGCCTCGGGATGTCCCAGGGCCCCGAGCATGCGCAGCCAGAACGCTCCCGAATAATCCTCGCTCCGCCGTTGCGCGCCCACGGCGGGGGCGAGCAGGACGTACACCGCGCCGGGCGTGCAGAAGAGCTGCTGGGCGATGCGATAGCGCCCCTGACCCCCGAAGTCCCACACGTTCACACGCAGAGAGACGTCGGCCGTGCGCTGGAGCCCGTCGAAGGCGAGCTTGCCGTGGACCCGCAGGCCCGGAGTCTCTCTCCGTTCGTTGGAGTTGGAGGTGAGGTAGTTGAAGTCGAGGTTGTCGATCAACGTCGTCTTCCCCGCGAACCCGTCGCCCAGTAGGACCAGCTTCAGCTCACGCGCGGGCGAATCCTGCAGCAGGAACGCCCGCACCGCGCCGGCTCCGCTGCGGACGTCCTGGGGGGGGATGGTCGCAACGTCGCGGCCCGCGAGCTTGCGCAGTCCGCGCGCGGTCCAGGGGAGCTCCAGCGGGGTCTCGCCCAGGAGGAGCTCCTCGGGGATCTCACGGATCCCGGACTCGCAGATGTCGATCCGGCGCAGCGCGGGCATGCGCGCCAGGAAGTCGGGGAGCACTTCGAGGTCCGTGCACTTGCGCAGGATGAGATCCTCGAGCGCAGCCAGCTCCTCCAGCTCCGGGGGGACCTCCCGGAGAAGGTTGGCGCGCAGGTTCAGCCAGTGCAGTCGCTCCAATCCGAACAACCTGTCGCCGAGGCTCTCGATGCGATTGTCCGAGAGGTCCAAGCGCTCGAGCGCGGCCAGCTTCGTGACGAAGCGCGGAACCTCCGTAAGTTCGTTCCCGCTCAACGAGAGCCGACGGATGTGTTGCATCTCGTCGGCGCGTCGTTCGAGCAGCTGCATGAATTGCTGGAGGTTCTCAATGCCGCTAGACTGCCCCTCCTGCTGGAAGAAGTCCCATTGACCTCGGAACGAGCCGAGGTCGAGGGAGACCGATCGACCTCGTTCGATCGTCGCCAGGATCTGTGCCGGGTTGGACATTGCAGCGAGCGGAGGAGCATGACTATCTCCCAACAACAGGTTATCAATCGACTCAGCATTGGCGATTGCTCCATCGAGGACGGAGTCCTCGTGCCCTGCGGTTATCACGGGAATCGCGCCGCGAGCTCGGCCGTCCGTTTCGACGCGACGGAGTCGAAGCCGCGTGAGCAGGGCGTCACGCGAATCGAGCCGACCGAGGACGCCCGGCTGGTGGCTTCCCTCTGGCCGAAGCACGAGAAGGACGTCGTCCCTCACCCGCCCGCCGGTGGTTGGTTCCTCGTGCGGACGCAGCGCGACTGGCTCCGTCGCGGCCTGGTCGACACGGTCGTCAAGCAGGGCCGGAAGGAGCTGCGGGTCCTGGTGTCCGGCGTCGCCAGCCACGTCCACTACTACACCTATCTCCTGATTCTCCAGGAGGTGGCCGACGAGAGCGGCCTGAAGCGGATCGAGGTCGTGGTCGCGGACCAGTGCCGAGCGCCGCTCGACGCGATTCAGGAGGTGGCGAGGCTGGGCTCCAAGGGGCTCGCGGAGGCCGACAGGCTGCGGTTCACGGGCCTCGAGATCCTGCTACACCCGACCTTCGTCGAGGCTCTAGTCCCCTCCGGCCTGCTCGAGGATCCGCGCTTCCACCAAAGCGTGGTGCAGGCCGACCTGCGCGAGCCGAGCGCGCTCTCCGACATCGACCCCGTGGACGTGGTGACCGAACACTTCGTCTCGGCGGTCCTGAAGAACATGGAGCTGCTCGAGGAGTTCCGTCGGACCTACGCCCGCGTCCTTCGTCCCGCGGGTCGCCTCCTGTGCGCCGTGGGAGTGGCTCCCGTGGCCCATCCCGTGGAGTTCGAGTCTTTTCTCGAGCTGAACAAGCGACAGGGTTTCCACATGGTGGGCCTGCAGGCGAGCTGGGATCCCTACGGCATGGGGCCCGAGGAAATCGCGCCCCTGCGCGAGGGGCGAGCGATCGAGGCCCAGGCCGACAACAGCCTGTTCGTGTTCGAGCGGGCCGAGGCGACTGGCGCTTGACCGCGAGTCGACGCAATTGACTGCGTCTCTGTCCGGCCGACCCGGGAAGAGGACTATGGTCTCCCTTGACCCTCGCTGGCCAGACCCTGACCGCTCTCTTGCTCTCTGTTGGCTCCAACGACCACGAAGCCGGTGAGGAGCATGTCCTCGTACCGGCGGAGGACGTCAGCCTCCCAATCGTCTGGGTTCCGACCGACACCTTAGCCGTGGCGCCCAATCCGGAGGCTTCACTGGGGTCCGAT
>CAZDYS010000407.1:0-4127 GCA_964509445.1 uncultured Planctomycetaceae bacterium | reverse complement strand
CCTGCACCTCGGGTTCCTGCGCGAGCTGCGCGCGTTCCTCGGGAGCCGGCGGCTGCACCTCGAGACCGCCGGCGTGCCGATCGACGCGCTCGAGAGCGCGCGCGACCTGGTCGACCACGTCAGCCTGGACCTCAAGCTCCCGGCGGACCTCGACGAGCCGGCCTGGCCCGACCTGCCGCGGGACGCCTCGAGCTGGGGCGTCTGGCGCGAGCGAGCGCTGCGCGCGGTGCGCGGTCTCGACGCGTGCTGCAAGATCGTGGTCGCCGGCGGGCACGGGCTCGCGCCCTTCCTGCCGCTCCTCGACGACGTCGCGCGGCTCGCTCCGGACGTCTCCGTGATCCTGCAGCCGGTCACCCCGCTGCGTGACGTCCCCGCGGTCGAGCCCGGCCTGGTGCTGGACCTCGTCGAGGAAGCGCTCGAGCGCGGTCTCCACTGCCGCGTCGTCCCCCAGGTCCACCGAACCCTGCGCCTGCCGTGAACCTGCCCACCATCGTCATCGTCGGTCGGCCGAACGTCGGCAAGTCCACGCTCCTCAACCGCATGGTGAAGAGCCGCGTCTCGATCGTCGAGCCGACCGAAGGGGTCACGCGCGACCGCGTGAGCGTCCGGGCGGTCCTCCCGGGAGCCTTCGGCGAGCGCCCGGTCGAGGTCATCGACACCGGCGGCGTCGGCATCGTCGACCGCGACGACCTCGGTCCGCACGTCGAGGAGCAGGTGCGCGCTGCGCTCCTGGCGGCCGACCTCGTGCTCTTCCTGGTCGACGTCAAGGCCGGCGTGACGCCGCTGGACCACGAGGTCGCCCGGCGCCTGCGCGGTTTCGAGAAGCCCGTGCTCCTGGTCGCCAACAAGGTCGAGAGCGAGCGAGCCACGTGGGAGATCGACGGCTTCCGCGCGCTCGGCATGGAGACGGAGCCGATCCCGATCAGCGCCCAGAACGGGGACGGGGTCTACGCCCTGTACGCCAAGATCGATGAGATCCTGCCGGCCTACGACCCCGAGGACGTGCGGCGCGTACGCGAGCGGCCCTCGATCAAGCTCGCGATCGTCGGGCGGCGCAACGCCGGCAAGTCGACGCTCGTGAACGCTCTCGCCCGCGAGGAGCGCTCGATCGTGTCGGAGATCCCGGGCACGACCCGCGACGCGCTCGACATCATCGTCGAGCGCGACGGCGACACGCTCGTCCTGATCGACACCGCCGGCGTTCGCAAGCGTTCGCGCCACGAGGACGCGGTGGAGTTCTTCTCCGACGCGCGCAGCTACAAGGCGATCCGACGTGCGGACGTCGTGATCCTGCTGTTCGACGCGACCCGCAACCTGTCCTCGATCGAGAAGCGGCTGGCGCGCTACGTCGTCGACCACCACAAGCCGGTGCTCCTGGGCGCGAACAAGTGGGACCTGGCGCTCGAGAAGAACCCCGAGCTCGCGCCCGGCGACTACGGCGACTACCTGGACCAGGAGCTGCCCGGGATCGCCTGGGCGCCGGTGTCGTTCCTGTCCGCCAAGACCGGGCACAACGTGCAGGAGACGCTCGACCTCGCGCGCGAGCTGTTCGAGCAGTCCAAGCGACGCACGCCGACGGGCGAGCTGAACCGGGTGCTCGAGAAGGCGCTCGAGGCGCGCTCGCCGAGCTCCAAGGGGCACCGGGTGCGCGTGCACTACGCGACCCAGGCGGAGGTCGCGCCGCCGACCTTCGTGCTGTTCGTCAACGACAAGCGCCTGATCGGCAAGAGCTACCTGCGCTACCTGGAGAACCGGGTGCGCGCCGAGCTCCCCTTCCCCGAGGTCCCCGTGCGCTTCGTGCTGCGCGACAAGAAGGAGGCTCCGGTCGAGGAGTCCCGCTGATGCAAAGAATCCTCTCTTCGCTGGTGTGTCTGACCTTGCTGTTCGCCGCCTGCAGCTCCACGCCGTCCGAGCCGGAGGGACGCTGGTTCGAGGCCGAGGTCGAGGCTCCCTCGGATCGCGTGCTGTGGAAGATCGCGCTCCTGTCCGCGGAGCGGATGAGCTTCCCGCTCGCGCGTCTGGACCCCGGCTCGCGACAGTTCGTGACCGGCTGGCGCACGAACCTGCAGCCCTTCTCGGGCGACGGCGACCGCACGCGCGCCGAGGTGCGCCTGGTGCCGGTCTCGACCGGTCGCTGGCAGGTGCAGGCACGCGTGCAGCGGCAGGTCAACAAGGCGCTGGTCGCCCCGCTGGACCCGACGCGGGCCGAGTGGGAGTGGGTGCAGGACGACGTGGTCCAGGCGGAGATCCTCTTGCGCCGCGTGGTGTCCGCGCTCGATCCCGACTTCGAGCCCGGAGAGGAGACCCAGGACGCCGCGGAGCGCCGCATCCGCGCGGCCGCCCAGCGTCCTTAGAGAAGTTTTTGCCGCCCCGCGGTTCCGGGGGCGGTACACCTCACCTCGAGACCACCGGCCTGCCGAAGGTAGGACGGTCCCCTGCCCCCCGAACCGCCCCGTGACCGCCGTCGAACCCCCGTCCTCCCCGGCTCTCGAGCCGACCGAGCCCGCCTCGGACTGGGAGGGACACGTGAGCACCGTCGCCCAGAAGGACGGCGAGGGCTGGGTGACCGCCCGGCCGCCGAAGGCGAAGGAGATCCTGCTCCGGATCCTCGGCTTCCCGGGCCTGGTGCGCAGGCACTGGGACCTGTTGACGACGAGCTGCCGACGCGAGCTCGAGGCGCGCTTCTCCGGCACGGTGCTCGGCTGGCTGTGGCCGCTGTTCCACCCGCTGTTCCTGTTCGTCGTCTACTACTTCATCTTCGCGAACCTGCTGCAGGTGAAGATCCCGAACCTGCCGGAGGACCTGAAGGCCGCCTTCGGCGTCTGGATGTTCGTGGGGATCACCGTCTGGGCCGCGATCGCCGAGACGCTGAACCGCGGCACGAACGTGATCGTGGACAACGGGAACCTGATCAAGAAGCTCGCGTTCCCGTCGGAGATCCTGCCGCTCAACCTGACGATCGTCGGCCTGATCACGCTGGCCTTCGCGGTCACGATGTTCGTGCTCGCGTGCTTCCTCACCCCGATGTGGCGCGCGCCGGGCATTGAGCTCCTGTGGGTCCCGGTCCTGCTCCTCGTCCAGGGCCTGTTCACCTACGGGCTCACGCTGTTCCTGTCGACGCTGCAGGTGTTCCTGCGCGACACCCTGCAGGTCGTCGCCGTCGTGACGACCGTGTGGATGTTCGCCACGCCGATCTTCTGGTCGCCGCAGGTCATGCCGCCGAGCGTCACCGAGTTCATGCCGCTCCTGGCCCTCAACCCGGTGTACCACCTGGTGCAGGCCTGGCGCGGCGCGCTGGTGGGCGACCTCTACGTCGACCCGCGCAAGTTCGACTCCGAGACGGGCGAGGTCGTGATGACGGTCAACGAAGCCGGCGAGCGCGTCCCCGAGCTGCTCGACATCACCGGTGGCTACGTCTCGGAGGTCGCGCCGATCGCGACCCACATCGGCGTCGTCTCGATCTGGGCGCTCGCGTTCTACGTGATCGGCTTCGCGTTCTTCGTCCTCTGCCAGCGCCGCTTCGCCGACGAGGTCTGATCCGATGACGAGCAACGGAAGCTACGCCCTGGAGGCGGAGGGGCTGGGCAAGGCCTACCGCATGTACGGCTCGCCGCTGAAGCGCATCGTCGAGGGCGTCAGCTGGGGCCGCGTGAAGGGGCACGAGGAGTTCTGGGCGCTCAAGGACGTGGACTTCCAGCTCAAGCCCGGCGCCTCCCTCGGCCTGTGCGGCGCGAACGGCGCGGGCAAGTCGACGCTCCTCAAGATCCTCTCCGGGACGACCGCGCCGACCGTGGGGCGCTACCGCGCGAACGGCCGCGTCGCGAGCCTCCTGGAGCTCGGCGCCGGCTTCCACATGGACTTCACCGGTCGCGCCAACATCGTGATGAACGGCACGATGATGGGGCTCTCGCGTCGGGAGATCGACGCGAAGATGGACGAGATCATCGAGTTCGCCGAGCTCGGCGACTACATCGACGAGCCCGTGCGGACCTACTCGTCGGGGATGGGCCTGCGCCTGGGCTTCAGCGTCGCCATCGCGGTCGATCCCGAGGTCCTGATCATCGACGAGGTGTTCGCCGTCGGCGACATGTACTTCCAGAAGAAGTGCGTCGACAAGATCTACGAGT
>CAZDYS010000406.1:0-4150 GCA_964509445.1 uncultured Planctomycetaceae bacterium | reverse complement strand
CTCCTCGCCGTAGCCGAGCTCCGGGGGCACCGAGATGCGGCGCCGGCCGTAGAGGCGCATGCCGACGATGCCCTCCTGGAGGCCGGGGAGCGGCGCGCTCGCACCGAGGACCATCTCGAACGGAACGCCGCGGTCGTAGCTGGAGTCGACCGGCGTGCCGTCGTTGAGGGTGAGCCGGTAGTGGATCGCGACCGCGTCGCCGAAGCGCGCGGGCCGCCCGGCCTCGGGGACGACGACGTCCTGGTAGGTCACTCCCGAGGCGAGCGCGACGGGGTCGTACTCCGGCGGCGGCACACGCAGGAGGGCGCAGCTCGACAGCGCGCCGCCACACAGGAACAGAGCGGTTCGTCGCAGCATGCTCACGCTCCCAGCACCGCCGCGATGCACGCGACGTTCACGATGTCCTCGGCCTTGCAGCCGCGCGAGAGGTCCATGTACGGGCGTTCGAGGCCCTGGACCAGCGGGCCCAGAGCCGTGGCGCCGGCCAGTCGCTCCGTGAGCTTGTAGCCGATGTTGCCGGCGTCGAGGTCCGGGAACACGAGCACGTTCGCGCGCCCCGCGAGAGGGGAGCGCGGGGCCTTCTTCTCCGCGACGGAGGGCACGATCGCCGCGTCCAGCTGGAGCTCGCCGTCGGCCGTGAGGCCCGGCGCGCGTTCCGCGAGCAGCTCCGTCGCGCGGCGGACCTTGTCGACGTGCGGGTGATCCGCGGAGCCCTTCGTCGAGAACGAGAGCAGTCCGACGCGGGGCGTCTCGCCGACCAGCCGGCGGTGGCTCTCGGCGGAGGCGATCGCGATGTCCACCAGCTGCTCCGCGTCCGGGTCCGGGACGACGCCGCAGTCCGCGAAGGTGAGCGCGCGGTCCTCGAGCAGCATCAGGAACGAGCTCGAGACGGTCTTCAGCCCGCGCGCGGGACCGACGGTCCACAGCCCCGATCGGATCACGCTGGCGGTCGAGGCCTCGCTGCCGGCGACGGCCGCGTCGCACTCGCCCGAGGCCACCAGGCTGCCGGCGAACATCAGCGGGTCCCGGACGCGCTCGCGCGCGTCCTCCAGGCTCAGGCCGCGGTGCTTGCGTCGCTCGTGCAGGGCGGCGGCGAAGCGGTCGAGCCGGTCCGGGTCCTCGATGGACAGGACCTCCACGCCGGGCGCGACGCTCCCCATGCCGGTCGAGCGCAGCACGACCGGCGTCACGAGCCCTTCGGAGGCGAGGGCCGCGGCGGCCTGCAGGACGCGCGGATCCTGCGACTCCGGCAGACAGATGCGCTTGGTCGAACGGCGGGCCTTCTCGCGCAGCTCGAGCAGGACGTCCATCGCGACCCTCAGCGCTCGGGCGTCGCCGCCAGGACGTCGTCCGGGACGTCGAGCTCGAGGCGCAGCAGCGCGAGCCCGTGCGTCTTGCCCTGGGCGTCCGTCTTGATGGAGGCGGAGCCGCCGCCGCCGAGGCTGTCCTTCAGCAGGAAGTTCAGGACGTACAGGTTGTCCGCCTCGAAGCGCACGACCTCGCCCTTGTTGATCGCCGCCATGTGCGCGCGCACGACCTCCGTCGTCAGGCGGTCCTTGAGGAACGCGTAGGCCTCCGCGGAGTGCGCCATCACGCCGACGTTGGAGCCCTCGCCCTTGTCCCCGGAGCGTGCCGAGGCGATGCGACCGAGTTGAACCTTCACGCTTCGAACACCTCGACGCTGGTGGAGATCAGGTCCTTCTTCACGAGGGCGGGCCAGAACCCGACGATCTCGGTGGCCTTGGGGCGCCCGCCGGCGAAGCCGGTCACGCCCGGCGGGCCGCTGGTGACGAGCGGGACGAGCTCGGTGCCGAAGCGATCGACCTTCTTGCGGTCGGGACCCTTCACGCCCATGCGCAGGATCACCTCCGGGGGATCCTGGCTCGTGCCGCCCTCGATGCCCTCGTGGCACACGCCGGCGCCCACGTACTCCTCCATGCGTTCCTCCGGGCCGTACTCGTACCCGTCGTAGGCCAGGCGCTCCCACACGATCTTCGCGCAGAGCTGCGCCTTCTCGAGCGCGTCCGGTCCGCTGATCGTCAGCTGGCCCGTCGACTTCCAGCCGTCGTGGTAGCTGATCGAGACCTTGTAGGTGTCCGTCGGCTCCGCGCCGGTGACGCCGCGCACCTCGACGCGATCGTCGCCCGCGTCCTCGAGCTGGATGCTGGTGAAGTGTGCGATGCAGTCCGGCGTGAGGTAGGCGGCCGGGTCCCCCATCTCGTAGACGAGCTGGTGCCGCACGGTGTCCTCGGAGACGAGACCGCCGGTGCCGTCGTGCTTCGTGATCGCGAAGGACCCGTCGGCGCGCGCGCGGATCACCGGGTAGCCGACCATCGCGAGGTTGTCGACCTTGCGCCAGTCGGTGTAGTTCCCGCCGGTGCACTGGGCGCCACACTCCACGATGTGGCCCGCGACGGTCCCCGCGGCCAGCAGGTCGAACTGGTCCTCTCCCCAGCCGAACTCGTGGATCAGCGGGCCGAGCACGAGCCCCGGATCCGTCCCGCGTCCGGTCAGCACGATGCGCGCGCCCTTGCCGAGCGCTTCCGCGATGGGGAAGGCTCCGAGGTAGACGTTGGCGCTCGAGACCGTGTCGCGCACGCGGGCGAGCTCCTCGCCCGTGTCCATGTTCGCGAAGGTCTCGCCCTGCGCCATCAGGTCGTCGAGCTGGTGGAGGATGTCGTCTCCCTCGACGACCGCGACGCTGAGCGGCAGTCCGTGCTTCTTCGCGACCTCCAGGAGCGCGTCCTTGCAGGCGTGCGGGTTCACGCCGCCCGCGTTGGCGATCACGCGCACGTCCTTCTCGACCAGGTCCGGCAGGATCCGGTCCACGAGGCGCACGAAGTCGGTCGCGTAGCCCTTCGAGGGGTCCCGCGAGCGCAGCTTCTGCATGATGCTCAGCGTGACCTCGGCGAGGTAGTCGAGGGTCAGGTAGTCCAGCGGACCCTCGCGCACCAGACGAATCGGCCCCAGGATCGAGTCGCCCCAGAAGCCCTGTCCGTTCGCGATCAGAATCTCGTCTTTGCCCGGCATCGTTGGTCTCTCGCGCGAGCGGTTCGAGGTCTCGCGAACGCTCATTCTAGACCTGGGTCGAGGCGAAGCAACGTCCCGCGCGGCAAGTGACGGCGAGTGCGCGGCGTGCTCGCGACCCGGGCGGTTCGGCCCTCTTCCCCCTGACCGCTCGGCCGGGAGTCGTCAGGTGTCCAGCTCGATGCGTGGGCGCGGGTCGATCGAGTCCGGCTCGCTCTGGGCGAAGGCCCGCAGGCTCGCGACGAAGTCGAACACGTCGAGCCCCATGAAGTGCCCGCCGGTCTCCTGGGCGACGTTCTCGAGCTTCAGCGTGCCGAGCTCCGAGAGGCGCGCCAGGCCGCGCGGCTGGCCCATGGGGATCTTGAGGCAGGCGGCGGCGCACTGGATCAGGCCCTGCAGGAACGAGGCCTGCCGCGCGTCCGGCTTGGCGACGTGCCAGAGTCCCTCCCAGGCCTCGTGGGCCTCCCACAGGAACCCGTGGTTGTAGAGGTCGACCCCGTACAGGTAGTCGTCGTTCTCCCGCCAGTTCCCCGGCTCGTGGTAGTCCGCCGGACCCTCCTCCTCGCCGAAGGAGTGGCCTTCCGGGTCGCGCGTGGGGTGCGGATCGCGCCCGGGCAGGAACGCGTAGGGGGGGAACGGGCGCTCGGGCCGGTACCTCACTCGATGACGACTTCGCTCGCCATCGAGAAGGCGAACTCGACGGCCGCCTCGACGGAGGAGGACTCGTCCATCATCTCGGCCGACGCCGCCATGTCGAACCCCATGACGCCGTCGCTCCCGATCGTGAGCGACACGGCGTGGCCGGCCTCGAGGTCCCACAGCAGCGTCCCCTCGGCCTCCACGTCGAGGTTCATGTCCGCGATGTCGAAGACGATGGGCATCTCCTCGCCGGACTCCTCGCCGATGGAGGCCATCAGCTCTTCCATCACGTCCGTGAGGTCGACGGCGGAGGCGATCTCGAGCTCGATGGCGATCGACGCGACGCCCTCTTCCACGCCGACCAGCGTGGCCGTGCACTCTCCGCTGAAGAGCTCCTCCAGCTTGTCCGAGGCGCCGTCCCCGATCTGGCCGAAGACGTCGCTCATGTCGTCGCCGTCGTCGCTCTCGAGGCCGTCGAACTCGA
>CAZDYS010000405.1:0-4151 GCA_964509445.1 uncultured Planctomycetaceae bacterium | reverse complement strand
CCGCTTCAGCGTGCTCGACCGGATCCGTCTGCCCGACCCGACGTCGCTGGCGGTCGGCCCGAACCTCGACTTCCTCGCGGTGACGAACGAAGGCGCGGACCAGGTCACCTTCATCGACATCAACCCGGTCTCCCCGCGCTTCCACCAGATCGTCAAGACGACCGTGGTGGGCAACGGCCCGACCGGCATCGCGTGGCAGGGCGACAACGAGGACGTGCTCGTCTGCAACACCGGCGACAGCACGATGGCCATCATCAGCGCCTTCGACCTCGAGGTCCGCAAGGTGGTTCGGAACCAGCTGCGCGCCCCGGTCGAGGTCGTGACCGTGCCGCGGATGTGGCAGTGGTCCTTCAGCCGCCAGACCTACTTCGCGTTCATCCTCAACCAGGACGGAACCGTCGCGATCTTCGAGTCCGGCCCCGACGGCGTGAACGGCTGGGGCTTCGACGACGTGATCGGCACGCTGCCGTTCGTGTTCGCGAACCCGAAGCAGATCATGCTCGACCCGAGCAACCTGCAGCCCACCTTCTTCGTCGCGCACGAGAACGCGCTCGACACCCGGAGCGGGCAGGCCAGCGGGGACATCGGGGGTGCCGTCAGTCGCGTGGGCATGTCCAGCGGCACGGTGGGGCGGATTCCGCTCGATCCGCTGCTCGCCGCCACGCCGCGTCTGCGGGACATCCAGTTCCGGATCTTCGCGTCGATCGGCACGGACCAGCTCACCGGGGTCCCGGTCGACATGGCCGTCGACAACCTGAAGAACCGGATGGCGCTGACCAACATCTCCAACATCTTCTCGGCGGGCGCGGCGCTCTCGATCAACGGCAAGTCCGCGGTCAAGGCGCCGAACTCGGTCAACGCGACCCCGCAGTACCTGCTGTTGGCCGTGCCCAGCTCTCTCGAGGGACCGGGCGTGATCGACGTGCTCGCGTACGACCAGGGCTTCATCCGCGTGGACACCAACCTCTACGAGGCGGGTGTCCAGTCCGTGCCGACTCCGGGGATCTCCGGGATCATGGACTACATGCGCCAGTAGTCCTCCGGGACTCGTTCCAGAGGAGGCGGGGTGCCGGTCGGCGCCCCGCCTCCTCTGCGTTGGGGGCCGCTCGCTCGTCTCGCGCCGGCCGTCATGGCCGAGCTCTCGACGGTGGGGCGCGCCGCGGGTCGTACCGCACAGTTCGGCGCGCTGGCGCGGGAGTCGCCCGCCCACGGGCTGCTAGACTCCCGCGATGCCGAAGGCCTCCGAGGTGCGTTCGATGTTCGGACGCATCGCTCACCGCTACGACTTCCTCAACCGGGTGCTCTCCCTGGGCATCGACCGGCGCTGGCGCAAGCGGCTCTTGAAGCACGCCGGTCCGCTCGAGGGCCGCGACGCCCTCGACGCCGCCTGTGGTACCGGGGACCTGACGTTCGTGCTCGCGGACGCCGGGGCGCAGACGCTCGGCGTCGACTTCACCTACGAGATGCTCGCCTTCGCCGAGCGCAAGCGGGCGCGCCGCTCGGACGCGCGCTTCGTCCACGGCGACGCCCTGCAGCTCCCGGTCCCGAGCGAGAGCTTCGACCTCACGACGATCGCGTTCGGGATCCGCAACGTGGCGGATCGGGGGCGCGGACTCGAAGAGCTCACGCGCGTGCTGCGCCCGGGCGGGAAGCTGATCGTGCTCGAGTTCAGCATGCCGCGCGGGAGACTCCTCGGACTCGGGTACCGCTTCTACTTCACGCGCATCCTCCCGGTGATCGGCGGGGTCCTGTCCGGAGACCGCGCGGCCTATCGCTACCTTCCGGACACGGTCCTCGCGTGGCCGACGCCGGAGGAGCTGCAGGGCGAGATGGAGGCGGTCGGACTCGTGGACTGCGGCTTCGAGCTGCTGTCGGGCGGCATCGCCTGCCTGTCCTACGGAACGCGGGCGTGAGCGAGGAGGAGGAAGCTCCCGCCTGGGTCGAGCAGCCGGCGCTGGCGCCCGGACTCCTGACCGCGGTCCCGCTCCTGCTCCTCTACGAGCTCGCGCTGTTCCTGGGTGCGGAGTCGCTCGCGCGCAACGGCGCGGAGGAGCTGCTCACGGCGGCCCTGCGTCCCCTGGGCTCGCTCGCGACCGTCCTCCGGTTCGGTCTGATCCTCGCCGCCGCCGTCTGGGCGTACCTGCGCTGGTCGCGCACCGAGGAGGAAGAGGGAGAGGAGCCGCGTCTCGGACTGCTCCTCGCGCGGACCATGGCCGAAGGCGTCGCGCTCGCGTTCGTCCTCGGGCCCCTGCTCCTGTGGATGCTCGAGGCGGCCTCGGGCCACGATCTGCGCGGTGCGCTGCAGTCGCCGCACCGGGAGGAGGCGCCGGTCCTCCTGGAGGCCCTGCGACTCGCCGGCGCGGCCCCCTTCGAGGAGCTCCTGTTCCGCGTCGGCGTCTACGGGCTCGTCTACCTGTTCGCGCGCTGGATCGTCGAGTTCCTCGGCGGTGCGCGCACGCTCGCCTGGCTGGCGGCCGACGTGCTCGCGCTGGTGCTCTCCTCGATCGCCTTCGCCGGCTTCCACCTCGAGCGAGTGCAGGCCTTCCTGGGGCGTCCGGGAGAGCCGTTCGAGCCCGACGTGTTCCTGTGGCGTCTCTCGGCCGGGTTGCTCCTCGCCGGCATCTTCCGCTGGCGTGGGCTCGGGACCGCCTCCTGGGCGCACGCGGTGTTCAACCTGGGCCTCGCGCTGGGCGCCGGTCCCGGGACGTTCCTGGCCGCCTGAGAGCCCGGCTCGCCGGCTCCTTCGGGCCGGCGCTGCCCGGATCCTCGCGTGGACGCGTGTGGCACGCGGCCGGGGGATTCCCGAGCGGGTCTCGGAGATCCTGCGCGACGCCTTATGCTCTCCCCATGAAGCGCTTCTTCGTCGGAATCACGGGGGCGAGCGGGCACGCCTACGCCGATCGCCTGATCCGGGCGCTCGTGGCCGCGGGCCACGCGGTCGACCTGTGCGTGACGAACGCCGGCGCGAAGGTCCTCTCCCACGAGCTCGGCGTGGGGGATCGCGACGCCTCGCAGCTCGAGCGTCACCTGGAGGGCTGGCTGGGCGAAGCGGCCGCGTCGGTCCGCGTGTTCGCGCCGGACATGGTCGAGGCGCCGCCCTCCTCGGGCACGGCTCTGACGGGAGCGGTGATCCTGTGTCCCTGCAGCATGGGAACGCTCGCGCGCGTGGCCGCGGGCTTCAGCTCGAACCTGGTCGAGCGCGCCGCCGACGTGGCGCTCAAGGAGGGGCGCTCGCTGGTCCTGGTGCCGCGCGAGACTCCGCTCTCGGAGATCCATCTGCGCAACCTGCTCGAGCTGACCCGCATGGGCGCCGCTGTGGCGCGTCGTCGGTCTCGACCGGCGCGTCGACAGCGAGCTCGCCCGCATGGCTCTCGATCTGGCCGACGAGCGTCGCAGCGCCGGCCGGAGCGTCCCTCCCGAGCTTTGGCTCTGCCTGGGCGAAGCGTCGGGCGAGCGCGGGCTCGCGTCCCTGGAGCAGGAGCTGTCCGGTTCGGATACAGTGGGACGCAAGGCGGCCGCTATCGTCCTCGCGCGCGCCGGCGCCCTCGCCCGGCTCGCTCGGAACGCGGGCGACGAGGCCGACCCTGCGGTTCGCTCCACGATGACGGCCGCGCTCGAAGGCCAGCACGACGCGCGCGTCTTCGGGCCCCTGCACGACGAAGCTCTCGCTGCCTCCTGACTCTCTCTCCGACTCCCCCCGACCCCGGCCCCGAACACTGCCCATGCGCTTCTTCGACCCTCACATCCACATGACGAGCCGCACGACGGACGACTACGAGGCCATGGCGGCCGCGGGCGTGCGTGCGGTCATCGAACCGGCCTTCTGGCTGGGGCAGCCGCGGACGACGCTCGGTGCGTTCGTCGACTACTTCAGCTCGCTCGTGGGCTGGGAGCGCTTCCGTGCCGCGCAGTTCGGCATCGCGCACTTCTGCGCGATGGGGCTGAACTCAAAGGAGGCCAACGACGAGGGGCTGGCCAAGGAGGTGCTCGAGGTCCTGCCGCGCTTCGCCCTGAAGGAAGGCGTCGTGGCCATCGGCGAGATCGGCTACGACGAGATCACGCCGGCCGAGGAGCGCGCGTATCAGGCGCAGCTCCAGTTCGCCAAGGACAACGACATGGTCGTCATGGTGCACTCGCCGCACCGTGACAAG
>CAZDYS010000404.1:0-4153 GCA_964509445.1 uncultured Planctomycetaceae bacterium | reverse complement strand
TCACGAGCACGTGCGCGAGGCCGACGAACAGGCCGTTCTCCACAACCCCCGGAAGGCGGTTCAGCTCCCGGTCGAGCTGGCCCGCGTCCGCGATGCCCTCCTCGAACGCGCAGTCGAGGATCTCGTTGCCGTTGTCGGTGAGGTAGGGCGTGCCCGCCTCGCTCTCCCGCACGCGCGGGCTGGCGCCGAGCTCACGCAGCCGGCGGGCGACGACGGGCCGCGCGAAGGGAACGACCTCGACCGGCAGCAGGAAACCGCCGCCGAGGCGCTCCACCACCTTGGACGCGTGGACGACGATCACCTCCTTCTCCGAGAGGCTGGCGACGACCTTCTCGCGCAGCAGCGCTCCGCCGCCGCCCTTGATCATCGCGAAGTCCCCGTCGATCTCGTCGGCGCCGTCGATCGTCACGTCGATGGACGTGACCTCGTCGAGCGAGACGAGCGGGATCCCGAAGGCGCCCGCCTTCTCCTCCGTGTCGACCGAGGTCGGCACACCGCGGATCGAGAGCCCCTCGTCCCGGATCCGCTCTCCGAGCGCGACCAGCGTGAAGTAGACCGTGGATCCGGTGCCGAGGCCGACGGTCTGGCCGTCGGAGACGTAGCGCGCGGCGTGACGGCCGGCGGCTTCCTTCGCGGATTGGCTCAAAGTGCGCTCGTGGTTGGGGGCGGCGGACGGGCGAAGCGTCGATTCTCGAAGCACGACGCCGCGGGCACAAGCGAGGAGAGGCTCACGCCTTCCCGTGCCTCCCACGGGAGTGCTAGACTTCGCATTGAGATCTAGTCTCAACTCGATGGTCTCCCTCGACACCCTTCCCGACGGCAGCACGGCCGAGCTCGTGCGCCTCGACGGCGAACGCTCCTTCCGCCGGCGCCTCATGGAGCTCGGACTGTTGCCCGGCACCGCGGTCCGCATCATCCGCCGCGCGCAGATCGGCGGCGTGCTGGAGCTCGAGGTGCGCCGCTCGAGGATCTCCGTACGCGAGTCGGAGGCGGCGCTGGTCTTCGTGAAGACGACCTGAGTCCCGCATGACCCTCGCGGAGCGCACGCTGCGGGTCGCCGTCGCCGGCAACCCGAACACGGGCAAGACCACGCTGTTCAACCAGCTGACCGGTTCCCGCGCGAAGGTCGGGAACTACCCCGGCGTCACGGTCGAGCGCCACGTCGGCGAGCTCACCCTCCCGAAGACGGGGACGGTCCAGGTCGTCGACGTACCCGGCACCTACAGCCTCGCGGCCCGCTCCGCGGAGGAACAGCTCGCACTGCAGTCGGTCGTGGGCCTGTCGCCGCTCGAACGTCCCGACGCCTGCGTGCTGGTCGTGGACGCGACGAACCTCACGCGCAACCTCTACCTCGCGCTGCAGCTGATCGAGCTCGGCGTCCCGGTCGTCGTCGGTCTGAACATGATCGACCGCCTCGAGGAGACCGGGCAGAGGATCGACGTCAAGGCGCTGCGGCGCGAGCTCGGGCTCCCCGTCGTCGAGCTGGTCGCTCGGCGCGGCGAGGGCATCGACGAGCTCCTGCGCGAGCTGGACCTCGTGCTGGCCGACCCCGAGCGCGGACGGACCGCGTGGCGCTGGTCCCCCGAGGAGGAGCCCCTGCTGGACGCCGACGTGCGCGCGGTCGCGGCGGAGGTGCCCGAGAGCTGGGCCGGCGGTTCCGAGGAGCGAGCCCGCGCCCTGGCGCTGTGGGCGCTCCTGTCCGTGGAGGAGGAGGACGAGCTCGACGTGCCGGCCGGACTGCGCGACGTCGTGCAGCGCAAGCGCAAGCTCGCCGAGGTCTCGGGACGCAGGCTCGACGAGGAGATCATCCGCGGGCGCTACGGGTGGCTCGACGCCGCCGCGCCGCGCTTCCTGCGCGAGGAGGGCGAGAAGCGCACGCTGACCGATCGCATCGATGCTGTGCTGCTCCAGCCGGTGCTGGGCTTCGTGCTGTTCCTCGCCCTGATGACCGTCGTCTTCCAGTCCCTGTTCGCCTGGGCTGATCCGATGATCGGCGCGATCGAGGACGCGTTCGGGTGGCTCGGCGACCTGGCGGCGACGAGCCTGCCGCAGGGATTCTGGAACGACCTGGTCGTGGAGGGCGTCGTCGCCGGAGTGGGCGGCGTGCTGGTGTTCCTGCCCCAGATCCTGCTCCTCTTCCTCTTCATCGGCTTCCTCGAGGACTCGGGCTACATGGCGCGCGTCGCGGTGCTGATGGATCGGGTGATGCGGTCGCTCGGTCTGCACGGGCGCGCGTTCGTCCCGATGCTGTCGGGGTACGCCTGCGCCGTCCCCGCGATCCTCGCGACGCGCACGATGGAGCGAAAGCGCGACCGGCTGCTGACCATGATGGTCGTGCCGCTGATGACGTGCTCGGCGCGCCTGCCCGTCTACGGACTGCTCATCGCGGCGGTAGTTCCGCTCGAGGAGAGCAGCGGCTGGGAACAGGGCCTGCTGCTCGCGGGCATGTACCTGTTCTCCACCGTGATCGCGATGCTCGCCGCCGCCGTGCTCGGGCGTACGGTGCTGCCGGGTCAGAGGACGCCGCTGTTGATCGAGATGCCGCCCTACCGGCTGCCTCACCTCACCTCGGTCGCGCGGATGATGATGGAGCGCAGCCTGCTGTTCGTGAAGGAGGCCGGCACCGTCATCCTCGCGTGCACGATCGGGATGTGGCTGCTCCTGTCCTTCCCGAGCGACCCCGACCTCGACGTCGACTACGAGGCCGAACGGTCCGCCCTAGCAGCCGGTGACGAGGAGGGACGGGCCGCGCTGGAGCAGGCGGAGTCCGGCGCCCGGCTGCGCGCGAGCTACGCCGGCCGGGTCGGTCAGGCGATCGAACCGACGATCGAGCCGCTCGGCTTCGACTGGAAGATCGGCATCGGACTCATCGGAGCCTTCGCCGCCCGCGAGGTGTTCGTCAGCACGATGGCCGTCGTCTACGGACTAGACGAGGGCGAGGACGAGAGCTCGGTCGCGCTCCGGGACCGCATCCGCAACGAGACGCGCTCCGACGGCAGCCGGGTGTACACGCCGCTCACCTGCATCTCGCTGATGGTGTTCTTCGCCCTGGCCTGCCAGTGCATGAGCACCGTCGCCGTGGTGAAGCGCGAGACGAACGGCTACCGCTGGCCGACGTTCCTGTTCGTGTACATGACGGCTCTCGCCTGGGTCGCGAGCCTGATCGTGTTCCAGGGGGGACGCCTCCTGGGCTTCGAGTAGGCCCGCGGTGACCGAGCTCGCCTTCGACGCCTTCGAGCTGCACGCGGACCAGAGCCTGCGCCCGGCGTCCCACCTCTGGAGCGGTTCTCCCGAGCACGGCTGGACCCTGCTGCGGGAAGGCCGCGAGCACCTGCGTCTGCCCGACGGCTATCGTCCGCTGCGCGTCACCGCCTGCGGCGTGTGCTCGACCGACCTCGCACGCCACCACCTACCGTTCCCGCTGCCCCAGGTGATCGGACACGAGGTGCTCGTTCGCGACGAGCACGGCCGGCGCCACGTGGTCGAGATCAACGCGTCCCACCGCGCGCGCGGCTCCTCGGAGCGGTGCGCGTTCTGCGACGAAGGACGCGATCACCACTGCCCCGAGCGCCTCGTGCTCGGGATCGACCGGCTGCCGGGCGGGTTCGGGCCCTGGATCCTCGCGCCGCGCGAGAACGTGCTGCCCGTGCCCGACTGCCTCACCGACGAGACCGCCGTCCTCGTGGAGCCCTTCGCGGCCGCGCTGCACGGTGCGGAGAGCCTGCACCTGGAGGACGGCGACCGCGTGGCGGTCCTCGGGCCCAGGCGGCTCGGACTCCTGGTCGTGGCCGCGCTCGCGGCGCTGCGCGCGGAGCGCGGCGCCGCGTTCCGCATCCTGGGCATCGCGCGACGGAAGGAGCTCGCCTCCCGCGCGGTCGAGCTCGGTGCGGACGAGGGCTGGACCGTCGAACAGCTCGGACGGGAGCCGGTCGCCGACGTCGTCGTCGACACGACGGGAGCGCCCGAGGGACTCGAACGAGCGCTCGAGCTGGCGGCGCGCGATGAGTATTGGGTCCATTCTCGGGCCAGCCGGGGCCACCGTACTGGCGCCTTTTGGGGCATTGGTTCCGCTTTGGGGATCGATCATTCTTTGTATCTCATGCGGGATCTTGATTGCTTTTGCCCTGCCGAAATCACGCAGCACGCGGCAGAG
>CAZDYS010000403.1:0-4169 GCA_964509445.1 uncultured Planctomycetaceae bacterium | reverse complement strand
TACACCCCGTTCGGGGTCTCGCGGCTCGAGACCCCGGTCCGGGCTGGCTCTACACCCCGTTCGGGGTCTCGCGGCTCGAGGACGGGACGACCGTCTACGACTCGACGGTCCTGTCGGCGACCTTCGGCGAGGCCGCGAGCTTCCAGCAGGAGGTGGCGGTCCCGGCGCTCGACGACCCGGGCCGCCGGACGATCGTCTGCGGACTGCGGTCCCCGATCACGCCGGGGTCGATCGCGACCGGCGTGCTCGAGGACGCGCGCCTGGAGCTCCCCGGCGTGACGATCGAGGCGCGGCGCTGCGAGGTCGCGCTCGAGGAGGACGTGGTGCGGGTGCGGCTCCTCCCGTGAGGCGCGCGCGTCAGTCCTCGAGCTCGACGCCCAGGCCGTCGACGATGCGGTTCGCGTAGGCGTAGTAGGAGACGACCTCGCAGACCGCCAGGACGTCGCGGTCCTCGAGTCCCACCGCGCGCAGCGCCTCGACGTCGGCGCGCACCATCTCCGCCGGGGTGCGCGTGAGCTTGATCGCGTAGCGCACGATCGCGAGCTGGCGCTCGTCGAGCCCCGCGTCCTCGGGGTCGCGCACGACGCGCTCGACCAGCTCCGGGTCCTTCGTCAACCGGAGCAGACCGCGCCGGTGGTGGGTGACTCAGTAGTGGCAGCCGTTGAGCTTGCTGACCACGACCGCGATCAGCTCGCGGTCCCGCGTGCGCAGCGTGCGCGTGCCGCGCATCACGCTGCGGTAGAGCTGCCAGTGCGCCTCGAGCCCCGCTGGCTCGAGGGAGTGCACGCGCAGCACGTTGTCCACCTCTCCCGAGACCGGGTCGACCATGCGGGCGTAGAGCTCCGCGAGCCGACCCTCGGCCTCGGACGCCTCGATCGAGTCGATCCAGGCGATCGGACGACGCGCTTCGGTCACCGCACGTTGCGGACTTCCAGGTCGAACACGACCGTCGCGTTGGGCGGGACGATGTCGCGCAGGCCGTTGTCCCCCCAGGCCATGCTGGGCGGGATCACGATCTTGCGCTTGCCGCCGACGCGCGCGCCGAGCAGTCCCTCGCGCAGGCCCGGGATCGGGGCCTCGGTCAGCTTGAACGAGCGCGGGTTCTTGTCCTTGTAGGTGTCGAAGACCAGCGTCCCGTCGAGGGTGAGCATGGTGTAGTGCACCTTGACCGTGGAGTCCTCGGTGACGAACTGGCCGTCGCCCGGGGCCTGGTCGTTGAACATCACGCCGGAGGGCAGCGTCACCATGTCCGGGCCGTTCGTGGGCTTGCCCGGGAAGCGGTGCTGGGCCATCCAGAACTTCACCGTGCGCATGGTCACGCCGACGCGGACCTCCCAGCGGCGGTAGACCGTGATCGGCTCGACCTCCTCCCCCTCGACGGCGTCCTTCGGGACCTTCTCGTGCTTGGTGAAGACGGAGACCATGTAGTACGGCTTGCCCGCCAGCATCAGCTCGCAGGAGATCGCGCGGGCCTCGTCGTAGCCCTTGTTGATGGCGTGCTCGACGGCCATCTTGGTGGCCTCGTCCACCGTCATGTCCACCGCGGCCATGCGGTCCCAGTAGGCCTTGTTGCTGGGCCGGACGGTGGCCCAGTCGTCGGAGTCCTGCCGGTAGCCAGGCCGCTCGGTGAGGAAGACCGGGGCCTCCTCCTGGGTCAGCGAGGAGCCGGCGAAGAAAGCGGAGCTGGCGAGGAGAGCGAGGTGGAGGAGGCGCATGGGAGCGGGAACGGGGTCGGTCGGGACGGGAGAGCGGGGATTATCGGCAGGCTTCGGCGAGGCCTCAAACGCGGACCGGACGGAACCCGCGGTCCTGGGCTCGCCGAGCGCCGTCAGGCGCTTACGAGGGCCCTCGAGGCCTGTTGGCGCGGGGGCCGCGGACTTCGGGCGCGGGGGGGAAGTCGCTTCCGCCCCCGGCCGGCCGGGCCCCGGCACGTCTCAAGGGACCCGGTCGCCTGGCCGAGGAAGGAGACCCCAGGGTCTCCCGCGGGTGCTGCTCACTCCGGCGCGCTCCCCGGCGTATCCTGCGCCCCGGGCCGATGAGCTACGCCACCGTCAACTTCAGCGACTCCGAGGAGGGGCTCTTCACGCCCCAGGAGATCCGCGGCCTGATGCGCGTCGAGTACGACCGCGCGCGCCGCTACGGCTACTCGGCCTCGGTGCTCCTGATCGCGGTCGACCGCCTGGAGTACCTGCACGACCTCTACGGGTGGGAGTCGCGCGAGGAGATCCTCACGGGCGTGATCCGCGCGCTGCGTTCGACCACGCGGGACTCGGACTTCCTCGGGTGCATGCAGGACGACCGCATCATGGCGGTCTTTCCGCACACCGACGCGGAGACGATCGAGATCGTCGCGGCGCGCCTCCTGCGGATCTGCCGCGGGCTCGACTTCCGCTCCGACGGACGCTCCCTGAAGGCCACGCTGTCGATCGGCCTCGCCTCCCTGCGGGCGGACAAGGACATCGAGTTCGAGGACTTCCTCAAGGACGCCGAGGAGGCCGTGCTCTTCGCGCTGTCGAGCGGCGGCGACCGCTACGCGCGCCGGGAGTCGGCCACGGACGTGATCGAGGACCTGCGCGAGGAGATCGAGCGCGAGTCCCAGGCGCTCGAGGAGGAGCAGAGCCGCCTGGCCGAGGAGCAGAGCCGGCTCGACGAGGAGAAGAGCCGGCTGGCGGAGGAGAAGGCCCAGGCCGCGCGCGCTCCTGGCGGGATGCCCGCGGGCGGCGTCCTGGCGACTCCCGGGCCGGTGCCCGAGATCCTGGACCTCCCCGAGGGCGCCATGAGCGACCGGCTGCGCGAGACCTTCCGCCGGCACCGCTCCGATCCGGACGCGCTCGAGGAGGAGGTCCTGCGGCTCGTGGCCGAGGGCGTCCAGTCCGTGCGCGCCGCGGCGATGACGGACCACCGCCGGCAGGTCGACCAGCTCGAGCGGCGCCTCACGAAGCTCAAGGAGCTGCTCGAGAGCACCGAGAGCGAGCTCGTGCGCGTGGCCACCCTGAAGGGCGAGGACACGGGCATCGCGTCGATCTACCGCACCGTGCAGGGCCTCGAGGAGAACGACCAGCGTCGCGAGCAGAAGCGCGAGATGCTGTCCCTCATCTTCCAGGCCAACTTGGACCTCCAGAAGAAGGACGGCGATTCTTGACAGCCCTCGGGGACGCCCCAAGCTGATTCGCCCGACACCCCATCCCCGCCCCTCGGATCGACGAGGGGCCCAGCCCTCCCGGCGGACTCGAACACCGAGCGCCACTCCCATGACGGAAGACACGCAAAAGGACCACGGGGTCCTCTACCTCGGCATCGACCTCGGCACGTCGCGCACGTCCGTGTCGGCCAGCAACGGTGTGCGGGAGACCGTGGCCTCCTACGTGGGGTACCCGAAGGACGTGGTCGCGCAGAAGCTCCTGAAGCGCGACGTCCTGTTCGGCAAGGAGGCGGTGAAGCACCGTCTGTCCCTGAAGTTCTACCGCCCGCTCGAGCACGGCGTGCTGAAGTCGAGCGAGGAGAAGGACGACTACGACGGCAACCTGCGGGCGGCGAAGGACCTGATCGGCGAGGCGATCCGCATCGCCCAGCCGCGCAAGGACGAGCTCGTCTACGCGGTGATCGGCGCGCCGGCCCAGGCGCAGATCAACAACAAGGAGGCGATCATCGACGCCGCGCGCGCGACGGTCGACTCCGTGATGCTGTGCTCCGAGCCCTTCGCGGTCGCCTACGGCCTCGACTGGCTCGACGACGTGCTGGTGATCGACATCGGCGCCGGCACGGTCGACCTTTGCCGGATGCACGGCACGATGCCGGAGGACACGGACCAGGTCACGCTGACCACCGCCGGCGACTTCGTCGACAAGCAGCTCTCGGACCTCCTGAAGGAGCACTTCCCCGAGGCGCAGTTCTCCATCCAGATGGTCCGCGACATCAAGGAGCGCTACTCCTCCGTCGCCGACGAGATGGAGCGCGCGATCGTCGAGCTGCCCGTGAAGGGCAAGCCGACCGAGTTCGACGTGACGGACATCCTGCGCGAGGCCTGCCGCCGCATGATCCCGCCGATCGTCGAGGGGCTCGGGGAGCTGATCGCGACCTTCGACCCCGAGTTCCAGTCGCGCCTGAAGAACCGCGTGCTGCTCGCCGGCGGCGGCAGCATGATCAAGGGCCTCGACTCGGGGTCGAAG
>CAZDYS010000402.1:0-4189 GCA_964509445.1 uncultured Planctomycetaceae bacterium | reverse complement strand
CTTGTGGCACGTGCCGCAGAACTCGGTGGTCTTGTGGAGCGGCTTCAGGAACGTCTTCTTGTGGAACTCGGGCTTCGCCTTCACGAGCTGCTCGTTGACCCACTGCAACAGCTTGTTGTCGCTGAACGCGAACGGGTAGTGGATCGGGACGTCGATCGTGTAGTCCGAGTTCCCGCGCGGGCTGTTGATCTGGGTGATCGAGTGGCACACGGTGCACGTGATCCCGGCCTTGGCGGTCGGGTCGTTCACCATGTCGTAGTCGGGGTCGTTGAACTTGCCGCTGAAGAACGGCACGACGTCGTGGCAGCCGGCGCAGAACCGCGAGGCGTTGACGTTGCCGTCGCGCTCCATCGCGAACGCGCGCGTCTCCTTCACCGAGGCGAAGTAGGGCGGGTTGTTGAAGGACGACAGGTGGTGCGCGCTCTTCTCCCAGCCGGCGTGGGCGTCCTGGTGACAGCGAGCGCAGTACTCGTCGTTCATCAGGATCTCCTCGGAGATGAAGTCGCCGCTGACGGTGCGCGCCAGGGACGGGAAGAAGTACTGGGCCCCGTCCGGGTTGCCGACCTCGTTCCACTTGCGCGGGTCCTGGGCCTGCCAGAGCAGCATCACGCCGGCGAAGACCGTCGCGACCAGGGCCCAGCGCCCGCCGACCTTCCACTTGATCTTCCGGCCCGCCAGCCGGTGCACGATGAAGAGCCAGGCGCACAGGAGCGGCGTCAGCACGTGCGTCCACCAGGCGATCGAGCGCGTGGTGGGGTCGTTGACGACCAGGACGCCCTCGATGCGCGTCAGGACCACGCCGCTGAACAGGAGGAGGAGCGAGACGGCGAAGAGCGCGTAGCCCACCATCACGGCCCGCCGGTTCGGCCGGTTGTGCGCGTTGCGGATGTGAGCCACCCCGAACACGATCACCGGCAGGAAGATCGCGGCCCCCAGCACGAGGTGCAGGAGGAACATGAACAGGTAGAACTGGTTCTCGTAGGTCTCCCCGGTCCAGTTCCCCGCCAGGCGGATCGCCAGCAGGTAGAAGCCGTTCACCGCGAGGAGCGCGAAGAGTCCGAAGACCACGGCCAGGAGCTTTTGGAGGCGCGGGCCGACGGCCTTGACGTAGCGCTTCTTCTTCTTGGCGGGCGTAGAGGGGGAGGCCGAGGCGGGCCCGGGAGCGGGGGTCATGGGAGGCTCTTAGGGGGTGCTTTCGGAGAGCTTACGCACCGCGGGGAAGCGCGTTGGCCCGCGGGAGAGTGAAAGCACGGCGGGAGGGGTGGCGCCCCATCGTATCGACCTCCGGAGCGGCGTTCTTGGACCAAAAGGCAGCCTAGGAACGGCTTGTCGGGCGACCCTCCGGTGACGGCCGTCGCGACGGGGAACGGGACGGCCTCCACGGGAAACCGCTTCTGGCTTGGCAGGTCCCGACGAGCGTTCGCGCCAAGGGGGGTGGAGCCGCGCTGTGGAGCGGGGATCCGAGACCCGACGGCGCCCCGGGCGCCCGTCCCCCGAACCAGAGGAAACCGCCATGGGCACCCGCAAAGAGCAATGGGATCGTGCCGCCTACGACCTGGACGAGGCCAAGGAGTACTGGAGCAACGTCGCCGGCACGCTCCGGCACATGGAGCTCGGGTTCAAGCCGAAGAAGCCCGACTGGAAGAAGGTCCAGAAGCTCCTCCAGAAGGCCAAGAAGCCCGGCAAGTACTTCCTGGTCATGACGGAGCTCGTGCTCACCTTCGAGCTGCACGTCGGGGGCGCCAAGCTGGTCCTGGACCGCTTCGACGTCGCGAAGGTGAAGGGCACCCAGAACCAGCGCGACGTGCTGCGCAAGCTCCAGATGCGCACGAAGGTCGTGACCAAGGACGACCTGGTGCGCTTCGACAAGGAGAACGCCGACCCGGAGGACGGGGCGGAGGCGGTCTCGATCAACGAGCAGCTGGACGCGCTCGGGAACGAGATCGACTGGCTCAAGCAGACGGCCAAGGCAGGGAACTTCCGCTCCAAGGACGCGGTGACCGGCCTGTTCATGAACAAGGAGTTCCGGGCCTGGGCGAAGAAGAAGCGCTTCTCCGTCTTCACCGAGTTCTTGGTGGACGCCCAGAGCGATCGGGGCTGGACCAAGAACACGCTGGCGCTCGTTCAGCTCGGGAAGCGCAGCGGCCTGAAGTCCGGGACACTCGGGGCGCTCGAGGCCGCGCGGGACGCAGGGGAGCGCCCCGACTTCACGGCGGCCGAGCGCGAGGTCGGCCGGATCGTCAACACCGTGCTCCTGCCGAAGTACAACAAGGAGGGCCTCAGCGACCTGGTCGGGAAGATCAAGAAGAAGGAGGCCGAGCGGAAGACCCTCTTGCGCAAGCTCCGGGCGCTCAAGGCCGCCTGAGGTGCTCGCGGGGCGCGTCCCCGGGCGCGCGCGGGACGAGGGGTTGCCGGGTCGCCCCCGGCGGGCACCGGCTCAGCCGCCGGTGCCGCCGCCACCGTGGGAGCAGTCCGGGAAGCCGACCACCACGTCGATGGCGTTCGTCAGCTTGAAGGCTCCCTCGGGGCCGGTCACCGCCGCCTGCGCGGTCCCCTGCACTCCGATCACCTGGAGGTCCGGAACGATCGGCACGAGGATCGTCGTGGTGCCGCTCGCGTCGGCCGGGAGGAACCCTCCGAACAGGCGGGTGCTGGTCAGGTCCACGAGGAGCTCGCTGCCGCGGTAGAGCAGGCCCTGGGAGAGGGGACGTGCATGAGCCAGGAGGAAGACGTTCGAGGCCTCGTCGATCGGGCTCGTGTCCACCGCGATGCGCCAGTCCGCTCCGATGATCGGATCGGTCGCGCTCTCGAGGCAGCGCACGGTCCCCTGTCCGTCGCGCAGCGCGAAGGTGGCCTCGGTCGGGAGCGAGAGTCCCAGCAGGGTGGCGGGCGGAAGGGTCTCGAAGCTGCCCCCGGTGAAGAGGTCGAACACCGGGTCGAAGCCGTCCGGCGTCCAGCCGGGCTGGGTCCCGTTGCGGATCTCGCAGCGGTTGAGCGCACCGTCGCCGTCGGAGTCGCGGTTCTCGACCAGGAGCAGCCGGTCGTCCTTCGTCCCGACCGCGCCGACGAGGTCCCAGCCGTAGGCGTTGACGAGCAGCGGGTCGGCCGCGCCGGTGCCGTCGAGCTCGCCGTGGCACAGGAGGCAGCCGGCGTTCTCCAGGCTCGTGGCCTTGGACGGCGTCGCGTCCGGATAGCGGGCGACGAAGGCGTCCTGGAAGCAGGCGTCGCGAGAGGTCGGGGCGAGGGCCGCGGTCGCGAGGACCAGCGCGCCACAGGCGGCCACGGTCGAACGAAGGGCAGGCTGCACGGGATCTCCTCCTTGGGCAGGGCAGGCGGGGCCGAAGGCGGAGTCGATTATGCGCTCCCTCCCCGAGAGCGGGGGGGCGACCTCGGAATCCGGGGCCCGGCGGCGCGAGACGGGTCCTCGCGCCCCGGCCTAGGGGTCTCGCGCGTCGGACGTCCCCGGAGGGAACGAGAGCGCGGGCTGGAGGTCGGCGTCGAAGTAGTCGGCGCTCGCCATGGTGGCCATCAGCGCGGCCTTGACCCGTGCGTACTCCGTGCGCTCCGCCTCGGACAGTCGTTCGAGGAACGCCTTGAAGGAGTCCCGGCCGTGGAAGCGCGGCCAGTCCGTCGCGAACACCGCCTGCACCTCGAACCCCGCTGGACCCTCGAGGGACTCGAACCCCTCGACGGGGAGCGGGTAGCCGTGCGCGACCAGGAACCCCGTTCGCGCGGCCAGCGCCTCCGCGAACGCGTCCTCTCGACCCGGGCGAACCTGGCGTCCCATGAGCCGCAGCTTCGGATGGCGCGCGGGATCGAGCGCGACGGGGCTCGTCCACGCGGCCCGCTGCGCGAGCAAGAGGCTCCACTCGAGCTCCCACTCGATGCGCCCGAGCTCCGCGACGCGGTCTGCCGCGCTGCGCCCGGTGAACGTTCGCAGGAAGGTGACCAGTGCGCTCTCGGGCGGCACGCTCCCCGCCTCCGGGGGCGCGCCGAACCAGACGAGCTGGTAGCGGCCCGGAGGCTCGCGGTACACGAGCCAGCCGGACTCCGCCGCCGGGGACGCGGCCTCGGCGGAGGCGACGGTCCGCTCGAGCAGAGCCTCGAAGTCCTTCGTCTGCGCCGGGGCGATCCGCACGCGCAGGTGGCGCAGGGGCTCCTCGTCTCGTGCGGAGGTCGCTCGCTCTCC